>CANQEC010000019.1 GCA_947594335.1 uncultured Lachnospiraceae bacterium | reverse complement strand
GGAACCGGGCGAACAGGGAGAGGAACCGGGCGGATATGGCGGAGAAGAAGCTGCGTGAGGCAGAGAAGGAACTCATGTTTCTGCGAATGCAGATAGCAGGGGGAAATCCTGGATAATTAGGATACGTTCCGGCAGCTAGCAGTTCACCGGATGTCCTGCAGCGATTTTTCTTTTATTCAACGAAATCTTGCCTGTATTTTCTCAACAATTTTCCATTTTTGTTCAGGAACCTGTCAAAGTCAGATACAGGCGGCAGGCAGGATCGCGGTTCTGATGAAGGGGCTGAATTATTCATGGTGATGTTTGCGGCGCGGGCAGGAAAGTTCAGCAAAATTTAACAGCAGAATCAGACAAACGTGCTTAAATCAGATACGAAATAAGCACGTTTGTCTGATGCACAGGCCCAGGCATGGAAAATAGCTGCTGACGCAGCACGCGGGCCGTGCGGCGGGCAGGAGGAAAACTGCTTCCTACTCGATTGCAGGCCCGCATAAGGAAATCAAAGCACGTCCGCCAGAACTTTTTTTGCATCACGGCAGGCGGCGTTCCAGTCCGCGGGGGTATCTGCCTCGATGGTCAGAGTATCGTCATATCCGGAGCGCTTCACGGCTGACAAGAAGGGCGCGTAGTCAAAGCCGTCCTCCGCCTTTGGGAAAGGCCTTGCCGGAAATGTTTCCGGATAATCCACATGGACATGGCGGAGCAGTCCGGCGCATGTGACGATATCTTCGTAGGGTTCTCCTCCACGGTACAGATGCCGGAGGTCGGCCATGAGAAACAGATTGGAAGAGCCTGCCTTTTTTATCACCTGTTCCGCTTCCGGAAGCGTATTGATGTAGTTGGAATAATCCGGGCCCAGAGGCTCAAGGATCATCTCGATTCCCTGTTCTTTGGCGGTCTTTGCAAAAAAGCGGAGGAGATCGATAAAATTGTGCTCCAGCTTTCTGCTGTTGTCATCTGTCATCCATCTGGCTTTTCCATTTCCCAGAATGATTTTTCTGATGCCCAGACGGCCTGCCCTGGCGCATGCCTGCAGGATGTAGTCCTGGTATGTCTCCATGGAAAACTGATCCGTGAAGAACCAGGGCTCCGCGACCGGGAGAGCCCGCGCGCCTGTGAGGACAGGAAAATTCTCCCGCTTTACTTTTTCGCAGAACGCCTCAAACGCGTCCTCCGAAAGCTCCACAATTTCCGGTATATCAAGCTCGGCATAGTCGAATCCCGCCGCTTTGATCTTGTCATAGTCCGCAATTCGTCCAAAACCACCCAGTTTCATAATGTTCCTCCTTTTTTGTTAATCAGGCACCGCAAGGTTTTGCGGCACAGGTCCGCATATGGAATTTTATTTCCCGGCGCAGCATGTGAGCCGCGCGCGCCCAGTCCAGTCTTTATCCGTTTCGGTGCCGCGCGTGCCCAGTCCAGTCTTTATCTGTTTCGGTGCCGCGCGCCCAGTCCAGTCTTTATCTGTTTCGGTGCCGCGTGCCTCCAGCCCGGCCTTTCTCAGTTTCCGGCGCGCAGCAGTCAGGGATGATAAATACGCCGCCCGTTCTCTTCAAGACGCCATCTGCTGAACCACTGCTCCCAGAAAATCTTTGATTCCTCCGCGCTGTGGACATGGAATTTATCAGAGAGCCATGCGTAGCGCACCCATGGAATGCCGTTCGCGTCTTTCCAGACGTAATTGTTGCAGCGTCCCTCTTTGTAAACTTCAGATGCCCCCGAAGTGCGGATTTCACGCACGTTTTCTTCTGATGCCAGTCCGTTTCGGATCAGCCACATGTCAAGCTGAGCGGTGACGTCGGTGTCTTCGGTGATCAGATAGGACCAGAGATCGTACTGGCCGATGGTCATGAAGGCGGGGACGGACTGCGTGCCGCCTGCCGCCCGGGTCCGGAGGCAGCCGGAGGTTGCGCCGACCGCGGCGAGACGGTGGGAGAAGACGGAGCTTCCGAGGTAATTGGTCATCATATGTCCCATGGAATGCCCCGTGCAGTAAACCCGGCTTTCGTCCACGGGGTATTCTGCAATCACGCGGTCGAGAAGCTCGTCTGCGTAGTCGATCTCAACGGAAGGATCTGCGACGTCAAACAAACTCCAAAGCGGGCGGTAGGCGAAACCAAGATTTCCTCCAAGCTCTTCCGGCATGGGCTGCAGACCGCTTTCCGGATAGACGATGATGAGGCCGTTTTCATCGGCAATGTGATACCACAGGCCGTTTGCCATCATATTGCGCATGGACTGGGAGGCGCCGTGGTAGGCAAGCACAACCGGGAGCTTTTCGTGTCCGTTCCGGAAGGTTTTGGGAACGTAGACGAGATATTCGTGGTCAATACCGTTTCTGTCAGTGAAGCGGTGATGGTCGGCTCCTATTGTGCTGAAGTCGATCTTCCTGCTGATCATGTTGGATTTAGGTCCCATGCCGTAGCGGTAATACTGATTCAGAAAATCATAGATCAGCCTTGTCAGAAATTCGGAGCAGGGATCGGATTTTTCGCTGGTTACGGCGACCGTCAGGATTTCGCCTTCCGGCGTAAAGCAGGACGGGCGGTTCTGTTTATATATGGTTGTCTGCGGATCGCTCTTATACGGAAGGTTGGCGCCGGAAGCATTCTTCCAGTAATCGATCATCGCGGCGGTCTGCGCATCCATATGCTCCGAGATGATCCACACGGGGATCGGAATTTCGCGGTACGGCACTTTAAGCGTTTCCCCGGAGGGGTTAAAGTCATCTTCTTTTACGTAATCCTTCTTTTCATACGCTTCCCGGAAGTCGTTTTCAACTGCGCCCGCCTCCACAAATACGGCGGCGGCGGTGTGCAGAGGATCTTCCATGGCAATTCTGTGAAGAACCGTGCCGATGGGGCCGTAGCCGACGATGTACGGGGCGAAGGCAATGAGCAGGTGACGTCCCAGCTTTGCCGCGGAGACGGCCGCTCTCAGATAAGCTTCCTCCTCCGTGGGAGTTCCCCAGCCTGATTCGCGGGGCTCGGCGACAAACAGGCAGAAGCCCTTCTCATCTGCCAGTCTCATCCATCCGCTTTTTTCCAGGAAGGAGAGCGTGGTTTCGCCGTCCGGAACGTTCAGGATCACGGTCTCCGTTCCCTGAGGGGTATCTTTTGGGACATAATATTTTGCGGTGCGTTCCTTTCCGTCTGCGGCGACAGGCAGCTCCAGCAGCCCCTGCCACAGCATGGGGATGACGGTTTTCTCGTTTTTGGCTGCCGAAATCCTCTCTTCCATGAGCTGTTCAAGTTCAGGCGTGCAAAGTTCGGGCAGTCTTGTGACAGATTCTTTGTACATAATGGTTTCCTCCTTGTATATTTTCTATTTTATTCCGGACGGAAGTCGCCGGAGCTTTCCCTGATCACGAGCTCATAATCCAGGATTTCCGTGCTGAAGGTCGGCTTTGCGCCGCCGATGAGATCCAGCAGCTGTTCGGCGGAACGAATGCCGATTTCCCTCTGAGGCTGGCGCACCGTGGTCAGAGAGGGACTGAAAATAGAAGAGAGCTCAATATCGTCGAATCCGACGACGGCGCATTCCGACGGGACGGACCGGCCGAAGCGGTTGAGCGCCCGGATCGCTCCGATCGCGAGGGTATCGCCCCCGGCGACAAGCGCGCTGAACCTGGCCCCACGGTTTAACAGCTTCAATACATTATCATAGCCGCCCTGGATCGTAGACTCGCAGCGCAGGATCAGGTTCTCATCGATCGCAACGTTCCGCTTTTTAAGAGCTTTTCGGAAACCGAGCAGGCGGTCGTTGTAGAGCGGAAGCTCAGAGGGCCCCGCCAGATAACAGAAACGTTTATGCCCGAGATTCAGCAGGTAATTTGTAATATCAAAAGAGGCTTTTTCGTTGTCGATCGCTATGTTGGAAAAGTTCCCTTCCTGAATCCGCCTGCACGCGATGACGACGGGATACTGGTTTGCGTACTGATACATGGTCTCGGCAGGAAGGCTTGCGGAGAAGGTAATGATGCCGTCAACCTGCTTTTCTTCCAGTATAGAATACAGGCTTGCTTCCAGCGCGGGCTGCCCGTGGGAGCTCACGACCAGGATCCGGTAGCCCTGCGGGTTGACGACGCTCTCGATTCCTGCGAGAATTTCCGTATAGAAGGTATTGCCCAGTTCCGGAAGGATGATAAGAATATTGTAGGTTTTCTGTGTCCGGAAGTTCTGGGCGAGCTTGTTTGGATGATAGTTGAGTTCTTTGATCGCCTCATTGATACGGTTCCGCGTTTTGGGGGATACTTTGGGAGAGCCCTGAAGTACTCTGGATACGGTAGCAATCGAGACGCCTGCGCACTGGGCGACATCGTGTATATTTGACATATGGCAGCTCCTCACATTTGATTTTTAGATAAATGATAACATTTACATTTTGAAAAATCAAGTGTCAGAAAAAAGAAAATGCATCCCGAAACTGATACTGGCATTATGCCCAAAAAATAGATGCGAAATTTAGCAATTATTAATGATTGACATAAAAGCGATGTCGTATTATGATGATAGCACAAAGCAGATGAACGGAATCCACTTCACAATTTTTTTTAAAAAGAAGTGTAAACGATTACAACAAGAAGGCTGGGGAAGCAAAAACCTATATTTTTTTGGAAGAAAATGTAAACGTTTTCAAATTCGGCAGTCTGCGAGCGGCAAAGTAAAACAAAAAAATAAAAAAGATGAAGAAAGGGAGAAAAAACATGAGAAAGCATTCTCTGAAAAAAGCAACAGCTGCGGTTCTGTCAACGGCCATGGTACTTTCAGCAGGCGCGGTCAGCGTGGAAGCAGAAGAGGGAGCTCCTGACGACGTAAAGGTTGTCATCGCATCCTCCTCCGATCCGGGCAACTACCTGCCGTTCGGCGCCACCAACTCCGTGAGAAGCCAGATATCAAACTATTTCTATGAATCGCTGTTTTCCGGGGTTTACGGCGGCAGCGGAGAGATGGTTCCCCTGATCGCAACCGGCTATGAGCGGGAGACAGACGGCGAGGACAGCATCTATACGATCACGATCAATGAGAATGTTCATGATTCACAGGGAAATACGATCGACGCGAACGACGTTGCATTCTGCTACAACAAGATCCTGGAGTTCGGAGAGAGAACGACCGATATGGGCGAGCTGGTTTCTGTGGAAGCGCTGGACGATTATACGGTGAAGATGGTCATCAACAATGAAGCGATCACCAGTTTCCCGTGGATCACGGAAACGGTATACATCGTAGACCAGGAGGCTTATGAAGCCAGCGAAAGCGGCTTTGCCAATGACCCGGTCGGCACAGGCCCCTATACAATTAAGGAATGGCTGCCCGGTTCCTCTATCACGCTGGTGCGGGACGACAATTACTGGGGCAAGGACCTTGGCTATAACAACCAGACCTGCAAGGAAATGGAAATCCGCTTCATCGCCGAGTCCGCGCAGGTAGGCATCGAGCTTGAGACGGGCACTGTGGATTTCGCCTATGGCCTTTCCTCCATGGATGCGGAGCAGTTCCGCGACAGACCGGGATTTGCCATCGACGAAGAGATGTTCTGCCAGGTGAGAAGCATCGGATTTAATGAGAGCGAGGACAGCCTGTGCTCCAACAAGGCGTTAAGACAGGCAATCTGCTACGCGATCAACGCGGAAGCGATCGTACAGAGCGTATACCAGGGCAAGGGCGGAGTTCCTACTTCTCTGGCGGTGCCGGAACCCAGCATGTTTGCTGATTACGTAGAGTCCTGGGATGACGAGACTGTTTATGAATATGATCTTGAAAAGGCAAAAGAACTGATGGCAGAAGCCGGTTATCCGGACGGCGGCATCACGCTTCGTCTGATGACCAAGAACATGAGCGAGTACAATTCCACATGCGAAGTTATGCAGGCCATGCTGGCGCAGATCGGCATCACGGTGGAGATCCTTTCCTATGAGAACGCGCTCTATCAGAGCTACCGCTATGACCAGACCGCTTACGATATGTACATCTGCCAGGTTGCTCCGAACTATATGCCGAACATTGTCGGCGGACTTAAGTGGTACATGGATCAGAACACGAACACCGGTCTGAACACATTCTTCATTCATGATGAGAAGCTTCAGGAGCTGCTGAACGCGGCGCTGAACTATGAGACAGGCGACGAGGAAGCTCTGGACGCGCTCTGGCAGTATTCAAAGGAAGAATGCTTCCTGTACCCGTATGCGTATACCTACACAAGCTACGTGCATGTAGACGGTATGGAGCCCTTTATCAACTGGGCCATCGACCTGCTGCCGAACTGCAGCACCTATTCTGCAGACTGGTCCAGAAAGGCTGAATAAAAAAGAAAAGAATTTATAACCGACAACCGCAGTTTTTCAGGGGGCGCGGCCAGAACCGGCCCGCGCCCCTTTTGGTATACCTGACCCGACTCTTGAATTTCGAAGGAGATAAGTAATGAGAAAATACATTGTAAAAAGAATCCTTCTGATGATCCCGGTGCTGTTAGGCGTTGCGTTTCTGATCTTCGCGATCATGACGTTTACGCCCGGCGATCCCGCTTCCATTATCCTGGGCGCCGGAGCGACTCCGGAGGCAATCGAGGAGCTGCAGGAAAAACTTGGCCTTAACGCGCCGTTCCTGGTTCGGTTTTTTGACTATATCAAAGGAATTGTCACAAGATTTGATTTCGGTACGTCCTACATCAACGGTACGGAGATACGTTCTGAAATCCTGATGCGGTTCGGCTTCACTTTCCGTATTGCGCTGCTCAGTATGGTATTCGCTCTGGGCCTTGGCGTTCCGCTTGGCATCACCGCGGCCGTGAACCGCAACACCTGGAAGGATACGACTTCCATGGCGGTCGCCCTGTTCGGTATCTCCATGCCGACGTTCTGGTTCGGTTTAATGCTTTCCATTATATTCGCATTGAAGCTTGGCATCCTGCCTCCGAGCGGCGTCGGCGGAATTGAGTACTATATCATGCCGTGCCTCGCGGTCTCCATGTCCGGCATTGCGTCCATGGCCCGTATGACAAGATCGAGCATGCTGGAGGTAATCCGCGCCGATTATATCACGACCGCCCGCGCAAAAGGACAGACGGAGAAAGTAATTATCTGGAAGCACGCGCTGAAAAACGCGCTGATCCCGGTTATCACCCAGGCCGGAACCACCTTCGGTATTCTGCTTGGCGGCACTCTGGTATCGGAAACGGTATTTTCCATTCCCGGACTTGGAAGCTACATGGTGACCTCCATTAAATCCCGTGATTACCCCGCGATTCAGGGTTCTGTAATCTTCGTTGCGGCAGTATTCGGCGTCGTAATGCTGGTGGTCGATATCCTGTATACGGTAGTTGACCCGAGAATCCGTGCGGACTTCAGCAAGGGAGGTAAGAAGAAAAAATGAGCGCAGCGAAAAACGTAAAAAAGCAGAAAAAGAACGAATCCATGATGAAGCTGACGATGCGCAGGCTTTTCAGAAATAAAACCGCGATGCTGGGTCTGACCATTCTTGTCGTATTGCTTCTGATCGCGATCCTCGGGCCGCTGATCGCCCCCTATTCCGATATCGAGCAGGATCTGATGAACTGCTACGGCCTGCCCAGCCTCCAGCATCCCTTCGGCACGGATGAGCTTGGCCGCGATATCTTGAGCCGTCTGATCATCGGCTCCCGCGCTTCCCTGGAGATCGGCCTGGTTTCCATCGCCGGTTCGGCAGTGATCGGTATCATCATCGGCTGCCTCGCGGGATATTTCGGAGGTACGGTTGACAATGTGATCATGCGTTTTATGGATATTTTCCAGGCGCTGCCTCCCATGGTGCTGGCGATCGCAGTCTGTGCCGCTCTTGGACCTGGCGTCAACAACTGCATTCTCGCGCTGATCATCAGCGGCGTGCCCGGTTTTGTCCGTATGGCCCGCGCCTCCGTGCTGAACATCAGAGGAATGGAATACCTGGAAGCGGCTACGGCCATCAACTGCAGCACTGCCAGAATTATTGCGAAACATATCCTTCCAAATGCGCTCTCTCCGCTGATCGTGCAGATCACCATGGGAGTCGCGAACTCGATTCTGTCCGCATCGTCCATGAGCTTTGTCGGCCTTGGCGTACAGCCGCCGAACCCGGAATGGGGCGCCATGCTGAGCGCGGGAAGAAACTTTATCCGCAACTATCCGCACATGGTAATTTTCCCCGGCGTCGTGATCATGATCACCGTGCTTGCGCTGAATATGCTGGGCGACGGTCTCCGCGACGCGATGGATCCCAAGCTGAAAGACTAGGAGGTATCTGATATGTCAGAAGAAACGAAAAAGAATAAGGATGCTCTGCTTTCGGTCAGGGATCTGGAAGTGGTATATACGTCCTCCGGCGCCGTGGTCCATGCGGTAAACGGCGTTTCATTCGAGATAGAGAAAGGCAAAAGCCTTGGCCTGGTCGGAGAGACCGGCGCAGGCAAAACCACGATTGCGAAGACGATCCTGGGCGTCCTTCCTGATCCGCCCGCGAAGGTATTAAAGGGAGAAATCGTGTTTGAAGGCCGCGATCTCCTGAAATTGTCGGAAAAAGAGATGCGCGAGGTGCGCGGAAAGAAAATTTCCATGATCTTCCAGGACCCGATGACGGCGCTGAACCCGCTCATTTCCGTGGGCGACCAGATCGCCGAGGTAGTCTCTCTTCATGAAAACTGCAGCAATAAAGAAGCGGCGCAGAAGGCAATGCAGATGCTGGAAATGGTAGGTATTCCCGCGGACCGTTACGAAGAATTTCCGCACCAGTTCTCAGGCGGCATGAAGCAGCGTGTTGTAATCGCGATCGCGCTGGCATGCAACCCGGAGCTTCTGCTGGCGGACGAGCCCACCACCGCTCTGGACGTGACGATCCAGGCGCAGGTAATGGATATGATCAGCGAGCTGCAGAAGAAATTGAACACATCCATGATCCTGATCACGCACGACCTTGGCGTTGTCGCGGAGTCCTGCGACACGGTAGCCGTGATCTATGCGGGCGAGATCGTGGAATACGCAGATAAGGAAGAGCTGTTCCTGAATCCGCAGCACCCGTATACACTGGGACTTTTCGGATCCATTCCGAGTCTGACGGACGATGTGGACAGGCTGAAGCCGATTCCGGGGCTTCCGCCCAATCCGGAGGATCTGCCCGAGGGCTGTTCCTTCCATCCCAGGTGTCCGCATGCAACCGAGGCCTGCAAAAAAGGCGTCGTTTCCTACGTGGAAGCTGCTCCCGGCCATTTTGTTCTGTGCAATCACTGCAAAGACTGCAAAAAAGCATGAGGCGGTAAGGAGGATAAAAGACGATGGCAAATACATTGATCGAAGCGAAAAATCTGAAAAAATATTTTAGTACTCCCCGCGGAATGCTCCATGCGGTAGACGACGTCAGCTTTAAGATTGAACAGGGAACCACAATGGGAGTCGTGGGAGAATCCGGCTGCGGGAAATCCACACTCGGAAGAACGATGATCCATCTGCTGGAAAGCACCGACGGAAAGATCCTGTTCAAGGACAGGGACGTCACCAAAGTAAATAAGAAGGAACTGATCAAACTCAGGGAAGAAATGCAGATCATTTTCCAGGACCCGTTCTCCTCGCTGAATCCGAGAATGTCCGTCCGTGAGACGGTCATCGAACCGCTGCTTCTTGCAAAGCGCTACAGCAAAGCGGAAGCCGGCCAGAAGGCGGAAGAGATCATGAGCACGGTAGGTCTGGACGAGCGTCTCTGGAACGCGTATCCGCACGAGCTGGACGGAGGAAGAAGACAGCGAATCGGCATCGCCCGCGCAATTGCGCTGGATCCATCCTTTATCGTCTGCGACGAACCGGTGTCCGCGCTTGACGTGTCCATTCAGGCGCAGGTTCTGAACCTGCTTCAGGATCTGCAGGAGCAGAAGAACCTGACTTATATGTTTATTACCCACGACCTTTCGGTGGTACGCCATATTTCCCAGAATATCTGCGTAATGTATCTGGGCCAGCTGGTGGAGACAAGCCCCTCCAAGGAGCTTTTCAAGGCGCCGCTCCATCCGTATACCAAAGCTCTGCTTTCGGCGGTTCCCTCCACGGATATCCGTCATAAAAAGCAGCGGATCCTGCTTCAGGGCGAGCTGGTATCTCCGGTTGATCCAAAGCCGGGCTGCCGTTTCGCGGCGCGCTGCAACCATGCGTGCGAGCGCTGCCATGAGCCTCAGAAGCTGGAAGAGGTGTCGCCCGGACATTTTGTATCGTGCTGCCGCGTGAAGGAGCTCAATTAAACGGAGGAAATCAGACGTGAGAAGAATTGTCCTGGAAGATTACGGAAAGCTTGCAAAGCAGGATCATGCGGAAGGTATCGGCGAGGCAAAACCCGGCATGGTGAAGATCCGGGTGACGGCCTGCAGCGTGTGCGGAAGCGATATCGCTCTCTACCGCGGCAAAAGGGCGCTTGAGTCGGAAAAATATTTCGGGCATGAGTTTACGGGCGTCGTAACCGACGCTGGGGACGGGGCGAACGGAATCCGGGAAGGCATGCGCGTGGCGACGGAGGTGTACCGTGCCTGCGGCCGCTGCTGGTACTGCCGCAACGGACTTCCGAGCTACTGCAAAAGTATGAACGACGCTTTCCTTCCCGGCGGCTTCGCCGAGGAAACCATGGTGCTGAATACCGAGGAGAACAGTTTCATTACCCCGATTCCGGATGAACTGGACGACGTGACTGCCAGTCTGCTTGAGCCGGTCAACTGCTCCTACCAGGTGGCGCTCAAGGCCGGGATAACGCCGGGGCAGAAGGTCGCGGTGATCGGGATGGGTTCCATGGGCTTTATTACCTCGAGAATCCTGCAGGAAATCGGCGCCGGACTGGTGGTTGGAATCGTAAATAAGCCGTCCCGGCTGGAAAAGGTACGCCAGATCGGATTTATGGACGCCATTGACAGCAGTGAGGAAAACTGGAAAGACCAGGTCCGCGAAGTGTTTGGAGAGATGGGGCCGGATGTGGTCGTGGAGCTCTCCGGAAATCTGACCGCGTTCCAGAATGCCCTGACCATCGTAAGGCCCGGCGGAAGGATCGTGGTAGGCAGCGTTTACACCGGCTATGCCGACAATGTGGAGCTTCGCCCCGTGATGAGAAAAGAGCTGACGATCGTCGGAGCGAAGGGTCCCTATCCGAATCTGAATTCAGACGGAACAAGCGCTTCCCTGGATATGCTGATGAAGATCAGAGAGGATCTGAGAAAGATCGTCTCCGTGTACAGCTATGAAGACGGCATCAGGGGATTTGAAGATATGATGACAGGCAAAGTGATTAAGACAGTGATTACATTTTAATATGAAAGCCCCGGGCGGCGGCCATCGGTGGGCATGCTTGCGACGCGAAGCTAGTCCTTTAGGGCCTGCGCCGGCGGATAGATACCGGCTTTCATTCATGGAGATGCACGCACAGGTCAGAAAAAATGACAGTGGTGCAGGAAAGGACAGAAATCATGTACGAGAAAAGACTGAGAGGCGTTGTAATTCCCGCAATCCTGCCGATGAATGAGGATTCTTCCGTAGACGACGCTTCGTTAAAGAATTTCACAAAATTTTTAGTTGAGGCAGGCATGGGTGCTCTGTATCCGAACGGAACGAACGGCGAGAGCCTGATGCTGAAGCAGGAGGAGAGAGAGCATGTCGCCGAGGTCATGGCAGAGGAAAACAATCACGCCCTTCCGCTGTTTATCCAGTGCGGAGCCATGACGACAAAGGAGACGGCGGCTCTTGCGCAGCATGCGGTAAAGATCGGCGCCGATGGCATCGGCGTGATGAGTCCTGCGTTCTTTGGCATGGATGAGGAAGCGCTGTTCGGCTATTATTCCGATGTTGTGAAGGGGCTGCCCGAGGACTTCCCGGTTTATGTGTATAATATTCCGGGCTGCACCACCAACGATGTGACTCCGGCGCTGCTGCACAGAATGATGGCCGCGCTGCCCAATATAGTCGGCATAAAGTACAGCAGCCCGAATCTGATGCGCGTCGAGGATTATCTGAACACGAACGGCAGAAAGCCGGAGCTTCTGATCGGCTGCGACAGCCTGTTTCTGCAGTGCCTGATGAGCGGAGGCGTGGGTACCGTGACAGGTCCCGGAAGCATCTTCCATGAAAGATTCAGCCGCCTGTACCGCCAGTTCCTGGACGGAGACTATGCGGGCGCCATGGAAACGCAGCGAAAGATCGTCGTGGACGACAGAAGAATGCAGAATATCCCCGGAATCCCCGCCCTCAAGTATCTGCTGAAGCTCAGAGGGGTTATCCGCACCGAGACGTGCCGCAGACCGCTGCGGGCGCTGACGGAGGGAGAAAAGAAGGTCCTGGAGGAAGTTTACACGGATTATTGCAAGGAGGAAGGAATCAATGAGTAAGGATAAAGTACGTGTCGGCATTATCGGAGTCGGCTATGTTTCGGTCAATAATTTCCTGCCGGTGCTTCCCAAAATGGACGATGTGGAAGTGGTCGGAGTTATGGCAAACCATATTGAGAGCGCGCAGAAGGCGCAGAGAATGTGCGGCGCGCAGCACGCGGTCACCTCACTGGACGAGCTTGCCGGTCTCGGACTGGACGGCGCGTTTGTCCTGACCCCCAAGGCCTGCCATGCGGAGCAGATTGAATTTCTGCTGAAGGCCGGCATCGACGTATACAGTGAAAAACCGATGGCGACGACGATAAGGGACGCGGAGCGCATGGTTGAGCTCTCGGAACAGACAGGCAGAAAACTGATGATCGGCTTCAACCGGAGATACGCTCCCGTCTGCCAGATGGCAAAGGAAGTCTATACGGAGGTTCTGCCGGACGTCATCATCGGACAGAAAAACCGTCCGGCTACGGAATATCACGCAACACTTGAGAACGCTGTCCATATCGTGGATCTGATGCGCTACTTTGGCGGCGAGGTCCGCAAGGTACATGCGATGTCCAAATATACGGATCCGGATTATGAGACATTTACCACCGCAATGCTTGAGTTTGAAAACGGCGCGTCGGGCATGCTGATCGCGGACAGAAGCTCCGGACAGTGGGAAGAGAGCATTGAGATCCACGGCGGCAACCGCTCCGTGTTCATTCAGATGCCGGACGCCGTCACCATCGTGGACGGAAAGGCAAAACACACCACCGAGATGACGCCTATGGCAATGGGATGGGCAAAATCCGAGGACAAGCTTGGCTTCAGCTACGCGATCCGTCATTTTATCGACTGCCTGAAGGAGGACAAAACTCCGATGACAAATGCACAGGATGCGCTGAAGACGCATCTGCTGCTGGAGCAGATTCTGAAATGCGCCGGACTGCCCGGCATGGAGTAAGGGGGGGCTGTATCATGAAGATTGCAGGACATACCATGGGGACCCCGGAGTATACGGTGCCGGAGGCAATAAAGCTGTTCCATGAGATTGGTCTTGACGGCGCGGAGATTGTGGTGCAGGATGGATATAAGAGCGGTCTTCCCACAGAGTGCGATGAAAAGGTACTCGCGGAGACGAAAAAATGCGCCCAGGAAAACGGAATCGAAATCTGCTGCCTGACTCCCTACAATTCCTATTTTAATTCCCTCGACGAGAACGAGAGGCTTGCTGAGATTGAGGGCATCCGAAAAGTGATTGATTACTGCGCTTATCTCGGGGCGCACTACATCCGGATCTACGGCGGAAATATCGTGGCGGGCGACACCTTCAAGGTTCCCGAGAGGCGCGAGAAGCTGATTCAGTCCATGCGCACGCTGGGCGATCTCGCGGCGGAGAAGGACGTGACGCTGGTGATCGAAAATCATTTCAACACCATGACAGTATCCGCGAAGGACAGCGCAGAGCTTTGCAGGGACATAAATCATCCCGCTGTGAGGATCCTCTACGATCAGGCGAACCTGACCTTCACGGAAAATGAGGATTATCTGACGGCAATCCCGCTTCAGCAGAAATATGTGGCCTATATGCATGTAAAGGATCTGGAATTCAAGCAGGGCGTATCCTTCTCATCCTCCGATGTCTCGCACCCGGATGAGTCTGAGCGGAATGTCTATACCCGCATCGTCGGGGAAGGCGAGCTGAACTGGCCGGAAATCCTGAAGATGGTAAAAGCGGAGGGGTATGACGGATGGCTTTCCCTGGAATATGAGAGAAGATGGCACCCGGACGATATCCCGGACGCTTCCATAGGAATGAAGAAGTCCGCGGAATATCTCAGAACGATCATGTAATGATGCCAGGGTCGAAAGGTCATGCGTTCCATGTTCACATGGAAAAGCATGACACTGAGACCCAAAAAACACCGAAAAGGAGCCATTTTTCTGCGGAAAGAAATGGGGTTTTATTATGAGAATTGCATTATTGGGGGTCAGCCACTGGCATCTCCCGCTTTATCTGCCCGGTCTTCCGGAAAATTCGGTAGTCGGCATCAGCGACGACGACCTGTCGATCGCGCAAAAATTCGCGGCCCGCTATGGCTGTCCGGTTTACACGGACTATAAGGAAATGATCCGCGCGGCAAAGCCCGAGTTTGTATTCGCGTTTGCGCCGCATTACCGGATGAAGGACGTCGCCAGATATCTGCTGGAGGCCGGAATCGCATTTTCGATGGAAAAACCGGCCGGTCTGAACGCATCGGAGGTTCAGGAGCTTTACGATCTGTGCGAAAAGAAAAAAGGCTTTTGTTCGATTCCGTTCGTGTGGAGATACAGCGACACCGTAAATGATCTCAAAAATAAATATCTGACGGCGCCGATCCTGCATATGTCCTATCGTTTTATCGCAGGACCGCCCTCCAGATATCTGGCGACTTCCCGCTGGATGCTTTCGAAAGACACCGCGGGAGGCGGCTGCATGACGAATCTCGGCGTGCATTTCATTGATATGGCAATGTATCTGAATGGCAGCACAACGGCAAAGGTAAAAGCATCGTCTTACCATTACGCTTCAGAATATGACATTGAGACCTATGCCACCTCCCTTCTCGAGCTGCCGGGCGGCGCTTCTCTGCTGCTGGAGAGCGGATATGCCTATCCGATGTCGGAAGGGCTTCAGAGGGAAAACCGCTGGACGATCGTCACCGAAAACGGATATTATATTCTTGCCGAGAACAAACTTGAGCTGCGGGAATTTGGCAGGGAGCCTCAGATCATCCGGATGAATACGGACAGCGACGTTTATTACCCGGAGTACACCAGGATTACGCTGGACGACTGGGTGAACGAACGCCGGCCGAGAGCGTCTCTGAAAGAGATGCTGGATACCAGAAAGGTTCTGGACCGGATGGATGCGGCGGCGGGGGAGTAAATCAGATAAAATTATGAGGGTTGTCGGAAATTTTCCGACAGCCCTTTTACATTTTAGATAAGATCTGTAAGTTTTTTCGAGATAAATCCCTGCTGCGCGAAAAACTGGTGATGGGCAGCGAGCAGACTGCATAATGCCGTATCGTTAAAGGGAACGCACCGGCTGTCCGCGTCAAAGATCATAGTTTCCCGGTTTTCTTCGGACCAGGGCTTCCACTTCAGGTTTTCCTGCCCCGGATTTCCTGTGGCGGCGAAATTGACGAGGGCGCGCGCGAAATCATCCTGGACTTTGTAGCACTCTTCTGTCGCGCCGGTGGCGAGCCTGATTTCCGGCAGATCGACATTGTGGAACGCGAAGTGGAGCTCTCCTCCGTGGAATGCGGTGATGCCGCCGTTCACAGGGAGTTCAAAGGAAAACAGGTAATGATATACGTTTGCGCTGCTGGAATCGCAGGCCTGTTTTACCGAGCTGTAAACCGTTGTGTTCAGAATATCGGAATAGTATCTGTTGTCGTAGAACAGAACATCCTGAACCTTTTTCTCCGGAAACAGGGCGGAAAATTCGGCGGCGACGGCGTCCCTGTCCTCGCCGTAGGCCTCGGTCAGCTTCTCCTTTACTTCCTCATCGGTCCATTCATTTTTCCGGATGCCCTTATGCTGCGTCCCGAGAAATTCACTGAATACGGAACCGCACATATAAGGAAGTTTTTTTGCGTGCTCCGTCATTGTTTCCATGTAAAATTTATTATCCATGGTCGGAGCCCAGGTCAGGAATTTCTTTTTCTTCTGGGATAATTCATTTAAAGCTTCTGTGCCTGCTGCGATCAGGCTGGCGTAAGGCACTGTTCTGATTTTATCCGCTTCGTCTTTGCTGATGCCGAGCTTTTCCAGAACGAGAGCGGCAATCTCCGCCGATTCGCCCGGCTCCATGCTGGCCGGCCCGCCGTATGACATACCTGCTCCGCAGGAGAACAGCCCGTCCGCTTCCGGGATATAGTACATGGCGCAGGTCTTGGCGGAACCGCCGGACTGACCGAAGATCATGACTCTTTTTGGATCCCCGCCGAACGATTCAATATTTTCATGCACCCATTTCAGGGAAGCCACAAGGTCGGTCAGGGTGATATTTGCCGTATTTTCATATTTCGGGCCGTAGGCGGAAAGATCAAGGCAGCCCAGGATATTCAATCTGTGGTTGACAGTCACGACCACAACATCGCCGAATTCGCTGAGATTCTTTCCGTCGTAGTCCACGCCTTCGATGGCGGAGCCGTTTACGAAGCCGCCGCCGTGGAAGAATACCATCACGGGCTTTTTTGCAGCAGGGTCAAGAGCTGGCGTCCATATGTTCAGATTCAGGCAGTCTTCATTCTGTACCCAGAAACGGCGCGGCCAGACAAAGGCATTGGCACTGACAACGGTCTGATTTTCAATCGGGCAGGTGGCGCCGTAAGCCTGTGCGTTTCTGACGCCTTCCCACGGGCTGACCTCGCGCGGCTGCTCATATCTGCCGGCAGTGGCGTAAGGGATGCCGAAGAAACAGTAGGTATCGTCGTGTATGAAACCTCTCAAGGCTCCGGCCTTGACTTTTACGACCGGCGGATCATAATTCACGGACCTTTCATTGATTTTTCTTTCCATATTCTTATCGCTCCTTTCTTTTTGCGCAAAGCGCAGACAGGTTATTAAAAATGGCGGATCCTGTTCGATTTTAATGTAAACGATTACAAATACATCTTATATAATCTATATAAAATTGTCAAGACATTCATGGGAAAAATCGAGGGAAATCTTGATAAAACCTGTAAAAACAGGAAGATGAAAAAGAAACAGAGCCGTGAATTTGGGAAAGTGAATATAAAAACGTTTTCATAATCTTCGGTCAATATTGTAAAGGAAGGAGGTTTGTGTTATAAATCAGAGTATGAGGAAACAGGGATGCCGGCTGTTTAGTTTCGTGTCTCGCCGGACTTGATAAGCAGAGGAGGAATGGAAATGTATGACGTTTATATCAGCTATACCCGCGCAGACCAGCGTTTATATGAAGCTCTGCGTGATGCGCTGCGCGGCAGGGCTGTTTCCGTGTGGGACGACGGCGATATCAAGATGGAGGAATTGATCAGGATCAGCGACCGGATCACGGAAGCGGTTTCCGATTCAAAGGTATTTATATGCCTGCTGTCCGAAAATTCGGTAAAAAGTGAGTGGGTTGAGAAAGAGTGTTACTACGCAGTTGAGAAAGCGTCCGTCCGCCGGAAGACGATCATTCCCGTTATGGCGGGGCAGGTCGAACTTAAGGGAAGCGTGCTTGAATTTCTGCTGCTCAGGTATCAGTTCTGTTATCTGGATCTTTCCGGGGGCATAACCGCAGAATCTCCCGGGATCCGGCAGCTTGCGGATCTGGCTGCGAAGCTCGTGCATGAGGATCATGAAGATGAATATCGGATGGAAAAGCTGCAGGGCTATATAAAGGCAGGCGCGTCCGGCGAGGCGGCGAACATGCTCTGTGATCTTATAGAACAGACGTCGGATTCCCTGACAGCGGATTCTTCTGCGGGATTGCGGGACAGGAAAAGCCTGTTTTTGGGGATTACCAGGGTCATCTCGTGCCTTGATAAGATGAAAAGCCTGTATAATTATGATTATTCGGATGACGGGCGCAGGCTCGCCCACCGCAAGCTGGATTGTCTGGACAAATTCCGGGCGCTGATCCGCCTGCTGGAGCCGGATTCGGATGAGCTGCTGAACAGCGCGGTTCAGATCATTTCCATTTATTTTGACCGCGAAGTCCGCTGGGAGTGCGCCGACGCCATTGCGGGCGGGGATGTGTCGGATTATGTCGTGAAAGCTTTGCCCGTGAAGGACTATAAGGAAAAGCAGGCGCCTTTTGCCAAACGCTATCGAAGACTGATCCGGGAATCAGGTCTGTCTGCGGAAAACCGCGCCGGATATTCTCTGGCGGAGGCCGGATTCATCCTGCAGGCGGCCAATTATATTTATGAAGATATCGCGGACGGCGCGGCATGGGGCTCTGTTGACGCACAGAAGTTCAGAAATGAGGAGATGGACAGGCAGGGTACTGCGAATGTGGACGGGCTGCAGGAAATGGACGGTCAGGGTACTGCGAATGTGGACGGGCTGCAGGAGATGGACGGTCAGAGTACTGCGAATGTGGACGGGCTGCAGGAGATGGATGGTCAGGGTACTGCGAATACGGACGAACTGCTGCAGGCAGCGGCGGTCTTTCTGCGTGAAGGAAATAAGATATTCGACCACATTTCGCATGACGGGGCGTCCGAGGATTTTATCCGCTGCCTGATAACCAGCTATGAGCGTCTGGAAAAATACTGCGGAATTGTCGGGGCGAAGAAGATTCAGAAGGAATGCATAGATCAGAGATATCAGCTGCAGATGAAGCTGGAAGGCAGCGCTTTTGGGGAATCGCCCGTCAATGCCCGGGAAGGGCTCTGCACGCTTCTTGGCATTACCGTTCCGAACGATGGCCGGTATGATGTTTTCCTGAGCCATAAAAACGAAGATTATGACATCGCGGAGCAGATCTATCATTTTCTGACCCGCAATCTCAAAGAAGTATTTTTTGATAAGAAGACGCTTCCGGAGCTGTCAGATTCCCAGTACCGGAGAGCGATCATGCAGGGACTGGATCATTCGGACCATTTCATCGTGGTTCTTTCGAATCTTGATTATCTGAAAGCGAAATGGATCGAAGAAGAAATGGAAACATTCTGCGGGGAGATAACAGAGGGACGAAAAGAAGGTTCGAACTTTATTTTTATCGTGACGGAAGATGTATACAGACAGATTATCGGCAGCAACAAGAAGGTGCTCCCGATCGAGTACCGCAAATT
>CANQEC010000018.1 GCA_947594335.1 uncultured Lachnospiraceae bacterium | reverse complement strand
AAAAGCAATGTCTGGATGATCGAGCTGGCCGCGGTCGATCTGCTGACGGTGACAGCCGCCGTAAGAAGTTTTGTGTGGAAGGATACCAGAAGAAAGGGAAACGCGGCCGCGGGCGTGATCTTATATGCGGGACTCTGGGCAGGTCTGCTGGTTCTGCTTCATTATCCGGGTCAGACTCTGACGCAGTATACATATGCCGGAAACTGGGCAGGCTACGCGAAAACGGTTTCCCGCCTCCTGGAAAATGCCGCCGCAGAACCGTCATTTGTCCTGCAGACGGATCAGCAGATTCAGGAGCTGCTGTTTAATCACGGCAATTATCTGCAGAGCGCGCTGTATTACTGGGGATGGGCGGCTGCTCTGGCGATCACAGTTCTTCTGCTTGTGTTTCTGGCGGCGGCGAGGAAGCTGCTGGGGAAGGCGAAGGACAGCAGAAATTATCTGATATACCACGCGGCCTGGTGGTCTCTCGCGTTCAGAGTGCTGGTCGGGATCCCTTACAGTCTGGGGATTCTGCCGCTTCCGATCGGTCTGCCGTTCGCAGGGGAAACGTCTCTGTACATGGATACGATCGCGTTCGCGCTGCTGATCTGGTGCTGGCGGGAAAATAAAAAAGCCGAAGCCGCGCACGGCGGGCAGGCGGCAGGAGAGAAAGAGCTGGAGGAAGAAACTGAAAGGCCGGAGAAAAGAGGAATCCGGGCCCTGCCGGCCGTCCTTGCGGGCGTGCTTGTGGCAGCAGGTCTTATCGGATGGAATTTCACGGCGAAAAGCGCTGTGCGCCGCATATATCCGGTCAATATTTCCATAAATTATACCGAGGGGTATTCCGCAATGCATGCTCTGCGGGGCGTGAAACAGCTTCGCTGTTTCACAAGGTATGCAGAAAATAAATCCGCAGGGGAAATGTGCTGTCTGTGCGGCGCAGATCCGGGCATGGCAGACGGAAAAACAATAAAGGAGACGACATCAATGAAGACAGTGAAGAAAAAAACAGGCAAACTGGTAAAGGCATATTGTCTGGGAGAAAGCAGCAAAGTGATCGATGAGCTGACGGAGAAAGGACTTATAAAGCAGACAGATGAATCGCACTGGAGAATCTTTTCCCAGGAAGCGACGGACGGAGAGGAGGCAAAAACGGGAGATTATATCAAGACGGATTCCGCCGGGAGACCGTACCCCAACAGCCGGGAATTTTTCCTGAAGAATCACAGGCCGCTTGGGGGAGATGAGTATGAGCAGATTCCCAAGCCTCTGAAAGCCTGGGATATCGAGGAACCGCCCTGCCAGGAAGTGGAATTTCTGATCAGCCATAAAGGACTTGTCATTGATGAATCCAGCGAAACCGCGTATTTTTCCGCTCCGCTCTGGGGTGATACGCTGACCGCGGCCAGGGACGCCGTTATCGTGTTCTATGATATTCAGTATGATGACAGCCGCAATGTGAC
Source organism: uncultured Lachnospiraceae bacterium (assembly GCA_947594335.1). GTDB lineage: Bacteria > Bacillota > Clostridia > Lachnospirales > Lachnospiraceae > Choladousia. The sequence goes on along the minus strand of CANQEC010000018.1, from coordinate 17,693 downwards.
GGACGCGGATTTTAATTTTGTTTCGGGAAGTGAATTTAAAAAGACGTACGACGTACTTTAAAACAGCTGCCGCCAAAATTTGTCCTTAACGACTCCGGAAAAACCACATCTTACACTGTCCGCAAAATAAAAATCCCGGCAAAAAAATAAAATTTGTCCGTGGAGTAAGATTCTTTCTGTCGAAACAAGGACCGGGGCAGAAACCGGAAACAAAAAAAGAATCGGAACGGGCGGGCAGTACCATGACAACAGAATATTGGGAACTTGTAAGAAACCGGTTTTTATGATGGAGGACGTGTGTCTATGATTTCTGAATCAAACAAGAATCTGTTAAGCTGGAGTCTCGATGAAACAGGTTGTCTGACGGTTTTCGGATCCGGACGGCTGCCGGATTTTTCCTGCGGAGAGAATCCGGTTCCGCCATGGTATGAAGAGAGAGAACAGATCCGGGAGCTGCATATCTCCGAAGGCGTCACGGAGATCGGAATGAAATCGTTCGACGGATGTTCAGAATTAAAGAAAGTTTATCTTCCCGAAACTTTGCAGCGTGTTCATGCGTATGCGTTCGAAAACTGCCGCTCTCTGGAGGAGGTGAATACAAAACGGGAGCAGTTTTTGTATGTTTACGACGAATATGCCTGTGATTCCCCCAAAACAGTGTGGTTTGGGATGGAAGCGTTCAAAAATACACCGTGGGCGATCGGACGGTGGGGAGATTTTTATTGTGAGGAGGGAGTTTTATATACCTGTTTTGCGGAAAAAAGCCATCTGGAGGTTCCGGAAGGAGTACATACGCTTGGCAAATTCGCTTTTTACGATCTGTGGGAAACCCGTTCGGTCACGCTTCCAAAGACGCTGACGGAAATTCGGGAATTTGCGTTTTCAAACTCGGGGATGAAGGAGCTGGTGCTTCCGGAATCGGTTGAAACGATCAGCCGGTATGCCTTTGCCGACAGCTCCCTGGAGCTGATCGAATTTCCGGACACAATGGAGAAAACGGAGATTTTTGCGAGAACCTGCATAATGACATGTCCGGACGATGAGGAAGAAGAAAGAAAAGGAGGAAAGAAAAGAAAAAAACGGCTGCGCCGTGTACCGGAGCTGTACAAGGTGCAGCTGAAAGCGGACAGAGGGTACGGAAAATTCAAGAGGATGGAGGTGGTCAAAAAGCAGGCGGAGCAGAAAAAGGACGGCACGATAAAGGGAGTCTATGGGAAAACCTACATTGATGTGGGAGAAATTATGTACCGGAAGATCAAACGGGGCGGTATTCCGATCTGCATCAATTGGAGCGGCAACAGACTGATTTGCGTAAAGTCGTTTTCCTGGGATTCTTATTATAACCTTGTCGATGAGTATCTGCTGTATCCTGTGCTGGAGGACGAGGGGATCGAACCCTGGCGGGATTCCTTCACCTATCAGGAAATGGAAGATATCACGACAGCCTTCTGGGATTGTGACGGAGAAAAGCTGGCGCGGGAAGGGTGTCTGCGCATGAGCGGAAAAGATGAGGAGGAATGGTTCTGGTCCAGTGACAGCGGGAATTTCGGAGGACCTCTGGAGCTGGAGCTGCTGGAATACTGGATGAAAAAACACCCCTGGATAAAAATAGATTCCATCAGCGAGAATGAGGAGAACGACCACCGCAGAATATTTGTCAGCGTCTGACGCGGAGGCGGGAGGAGCTGTCGGAAAATGTCCAATGGAGCGTGCTGCAAATCCGTTGTTCATTCCCGACAGCCCTTGACGCTGCTTCAAAAAACAGATTTTTATTGGCAAGGAAGGTCCGGACGTCTCCCCTGCGGTATATTTGACACAGGAGGCATGGATACAATAAAGGAGGATAATACGATGACGAGTCTGGAAAATAAGATCAGGGGAGCGTTATTTGGTGTGGCAGCGGGGGACGCGCTGGGCGCACCGCTGGAGTTTATGAGTGAGCAGGAAATCCGGCGCCAGTATGGAACCGTGAAGGAAATGATCGGCGGCGGCTGGCTGGATGTGGAGCCCGGAGAGGTAACAGACGACACGCAGATGACGGTGGCGGCGGCCCTGGCCGTGGCAATGCATCCGGAGAACCCGGCTCCCTATGCGGGCCAGAATTTTGTACAGTGGGCCTTGAAAGACCCCAAGGATATCGGCGGTACGTGCCGCTCCTCAATTTTCAACGCGATGCAGGCAATGACCCAGCGGCCTGATCTGAAAGACTGCGGGGGGCTGGCAGAATATGAGCTGTGGGCCGAAGCATCCAAACTGACAGCGGTACAGAAGGGGAACAGAAGAGCCGGAAACGGGGCCCTGATGAGGACCGTGTATCCTGGATTATACTATGCGGATGAAGCAGAAGCCCTGGATGCTGCCGATAAGATCGGCAGGCTGACGCACTGGGATGATCTGAGCGTCGAGGCCTGCGCACTGTACACGAAAATGGTGCATGATCTGATAGAATACCATGCTGACCCGGTGGAGGATCTGTGGAACAGGATGGAGGATATCCTGGCCGGCACCCGGTATGAGTGCCATGAGGAAAAAAGCAGCCTGAATCCCTCCGGTTTTGTTGTGAATAGCTTTAAATGCGCCCTGTACTGTCTGAGAAATACAGAAACCTTTGAGGATGCCGTGGTAATGGCCGTCAACATGGGCGGCGACGCTGACACGATCGGAGCCATTGCAGGAGGCCTGGCAGGCGCTCTGTACGGATATGTGGCAATCCCCCGGCGGTGGAGCACGCAGATCGACGCAGATGCAAAGAGCGTGCTGGCAGGTCTGGCAGAAGACGCCGTAAGGAACCGGCAGGAGCATGAGAACGGATAACACTGGTTCTGGTTTTGTTTTTTTCTAAGATAAAAAGGATCCCGTAGGAATTTCAAGTATGGATTGAGCTTGAATTTCACGGGATATCCTTTTTTTGTATTTGTCGGAGAAAAATGGATCAGATTTGACCTGGAAGGGGCTCCTGGGGTATAATCGATGCAGGAGAACGGAATGAAGCTGTGCCGGAAGGCAGCTTCACATCCGGGTTCTGCGGGGGTTTTTGAGACCGCTGCCCCTTGCGGAAAACAGTCAGAGAGGAGGGAAGTCGGGATAAGGTCTGCCCGACATATCTATGAAGAAAAAAAGTATTTCAGGCGCGGTTCTGGCCTTTGTGCTCTTATTCTGTCCGGTCAGCCTGTGCGCTGCGGAGTCTGCCGCGATCCAGCCTGAAAACATCATTGAAGGGATCGATGTAATCCCGGATACGCAGGAGTCTCTTCCTGCCGCTCAATCCGCCGGTGAATCGGATCTTTCAGGGACTGCTGCTGTTCTCTCGGAAGACGGCACGATCATGGAATCTGGCGAGGCTGCCGGCTCATGGGAAATCAGCTCTGCTTCCGACGGGGAAACCGTCATCGATCTGGAGATTTCCGAAATTCCTGAGAATCCCGGGGTCCCTGAAAGTACCGAAAATCCCGGAAGTCCTGAAAGTTCAGAAAATTCAGAGAATTCCATCGGCGGGGAAGACCTGTATGACGGCAAAACGTACTCCGGAGAGGAAATCTCCATTGATCTGGAGGAGGAACCTGATCTGTCCGATGATCTTGCATCTGCGGACATCACCATCGAGGAGGAAGAAATTTCCACCGAAAGTCCCGACCTGGAAGACTATCTGTCTGCCTGCGTCTCTTCCTTTTCCGACGACCTCCCGGACTACGATACATGGCTTGCGAATACGATGATCTCCGGGTTTGGGGGATCGCAGGGAATTTATCCCCTTTTCCAGAGTTTCCAGGATCCGGTATACCTGGAACTGGGCGGTTATCTTCTGGAGGACAAAGCGCTGACAAATCTCTCGGCATCGTGGAGCGCGCTTCTCAACGAGGAATACCGAAAACCGTTTACCACCCAGCAGAAATATATCTACGAAGTGATTCTTATGAGTTATCTGAAATACGGTATGGAGGAAGAAAGCGCTTCGCTGGACCTGTCCAGCAATGAGATAAAATTCAGCATGGAACTGCAGGCGCTTCTGGCGGATGAGCTGACAAAAAATATTTCTGATTACACCAACGGTATGTCGGTGGAACAGGCCTCCTCCTTCCTCTCCAAGGCCGAAACCCTGAAGGAATGCGGAGATATCATTTCTTTTGCAAAGACGGTTGCGAAGGACACCGGGGATCTGGTCAGCATAATCTCCGATTATCTTGCGCTGCAGAAGGTAAAGGAAGAACGGATTATACTTCTGAAAGCGGCAAAAGACGCCTGCGGTTCTTCCAATCCCAGTTTTGTCTCGGCAGCGGAGGATATCATCGAAGCTCTGCAGAGCACTGAGATAGAATATGCAGAGGACCGGATGGGGAAAGTGGCACTGGATTTCTTTTGCGACAGAGCGTGGGACAAGCTTAAGGATACCTTCCCTGTCCTGAAAATGCTGAATCTGGGTCTGTCCGGGCTGGACGCCTGTTTCGATTCGACCAACAAGGCATCCAACAATTTAAAACTCGCTCTGCTTTATACTACGGACTGCTACATGAAGCTGGGGATGCTCAATTCCGCGTCCAAATTTTCCAACAGCAAAACCTCCGAAAACGGGAAGAATTTTCTATCCTGTTTTCAGGCCTATGTAGAGTTTCAGATTTATGGGAACACCTATGCCCGGACGTGGCTGGAGGGATATCTGGACGGAGGGGTATTCTCGAATTTTATTAATATGGTTTTTTACCGGGAGAATATCTCCACGGCAAAAGAACTGCTTTCCATCAGCGATTCCCAGACGGCAAACAGAAAACGGCTGCTGGAACTGATCAACGTGTACGCCGGGATTTATGAAAAACTGTATGGTAACTTTGAAGTTAAAATTCCGGTTCCGGTTACGGGAGTACGCTTTTCGGTTCCCAGCATGATCCTGTACGAGAACGAGGTTCTTCCCGTAATCGCGGAAGTCCTTCCGGAAAATGCGGATAATAAAAACGTTACCTACACCAGTTCAGATCCCTCCGTCGTCGCTGTTCCGGAAAAAGGCGGGTTTGCCGCGATCAGAGGAGTCGGCACGGCAACAATCACGGCAAAAACGGAGGATGGCGGGTTTACCGCGACGCAGACGGTGACAATCAAGAAAAAAACCTCTTCCGAAGTCATCAAACAGGGCAGCTGCGGCGACAAAGCGTGGTTTAAGTTGTATGAAAACGGATTTCTTTATATTTATGGGGAAGGGACTGTAAACAATCTTGGATCCCTGAAAGCTGATGTCCGCAAAATAGCCTTCTCCGATAAGATAACAGCTGTCGGTAATAATTGTTTTTCGGATTTCACAAACTTAACAGAGATAACTATGCCGGACAGTCTGACCTCGATTGGCAGCGCTGCTTTTACGAACTGTTCTAATCTGAAGGAAATAAAATTCTCCGGCGGTTTGACTTCGATTGACTATCTTACATTTGGGAATTGCACCAGTCTGGAAAAACTTGACCTGCCGGACAGTCTGACCTCGATTGGCAAATCTGCTTTTAAGGACTGTTCCAATCTGAAGGAGATAAAATTCTCCGACAGTCTGACTTCCATTGGCGAGTTTGCATTTGAGAACTGTACCAGTCTGGAAAAGATCAGTCTGCCGGACAGCCTGACTTCGATTGGCTGGTATATATTTTCCCGCTGTTCCGGCTTGAAGGAGATAGAATTCCCCAGCAGCCTGATTTCTATTGGCGACGGAGTATTTAAAAGCTGCACCAGTCTGGAAAAGATCAGTCTGCCGGACAGCGTGGCTTCTATCGGGAATGATTCTTTTTCCTTCTGTTCCAGTTTGAAGGAAATTAAACTTTCCGGCAGCCTGATTACACTTGGTTCACGAACATTTGAATATTGTCCGAATCTGACGAAGATTGATCTGCCGGACGGCGTGATTTCCATTGGCGATTACACATTTAGAGGCTGTTCCGCCCTGAAGGAAATAAAATTCTCCAGCAGCCTCAGTTCCATTGGCTGGGAGGCATTTAAGAGTTGTTCCAGTCTGGAAAAACTTATTTTTCCGGACAGTCTGACTTCCATTGACAGGGATGCGTTTTCCGGCTGTTCTGGTCTGGAGGAGATCAGGTTTCCGGACGGTATGACATCCATCTGGGATTATGCATTTTCCGGATACTCTAATTTGAAAAGAATTACGCTTCCCGGCAAATTGACATCGATCGGGGTGAATGCGTTTTCCAACTGCCCCAGTCTGGAAAAGCTTGATCTGCCGGACAGCGTGGCCTCCATTGGTGAGAGTGCATTTTATGGGTGCTCTGGCCTGAAGGAAATAAAATTCTCCAGCAGCCTGACCTCCATTAGCAATGGCGCGTTTAAGGATTGTTCCAGTCTGGAAAAGCTTGATCTGCCGGACAGCCTCACTTCCATCGACTGGGATGTATTTTCCGGCTGTACCGGTTTGAAAGAAATCAGGATTCCGAACAGCGTGACTTCGATCGACAGTTATGCATTTAATGGATTTTCCAGCTTAAAAGAGATCAAATTTCCCAAAAACCTGACATCTATTGGTAATGGCGCATTTAAGGGGTGTTCCGGCCTGGAAAAACTTGATTTGCCGGACGGCGTCACTTCCATCGGCTGGTATGTATTTTCCGGCTGCACCGGTTTAAAGGAAATCAACTTTCCCGACAAACTAACTTCCATTGAAGAAGAGGCGTTTAAGGATTGCTCCAGCCTGAAGGAAGTTAAATTCCCCGCCAGCCTGACTTCACTTGGAAGCGGCGCATTTTCCGGCTGCACCGGTCTGAAAGAAATAGAATTTACCGGAAACGCGCCTTCTTTCGCTTATGAGAATGATTCCTTTACCGATGTTACAGCCACGGCAGTCTATCCTGCCGGTGATTCGACATGGCTCCCTTATCACCTGACGAATCACGGAGGCACGCTCACCTGGGTATCAGATAAAAATAAAAAAACATCCCTGACAACGTGCAAAATCACGCTTCCTTCCTCTGTCACCTACAGCGGGAAAAAGCTGACTCCATCCGTGACAGTCAAAAACGGGAGCAAAAAGCTTAAAAAGGGAACAGATTACACACTTACCTTCACGAAAAACAAAAATCCCGGCACGGCATCCGTCACCATCAAGGGAAAAGGGAGCTACACAGGGACTGTGAAGAAGAGCTTTCAGATCGTTCCTGCATCTGCAAAACTGACCGTATCCAGACTGAGCAAACGCAACTCGGTGAAGCTTTCCTGGAAGAAAGTGCCCGGGGCCGACGGCTACGTGATCCAGCGCAAGAACAGCAAAGGGAAATGGGCCGACAAGAAAGTTATCAAGAAAGGGACGACCCGGACTTACACGGATACGAGCGCAAAAAAAGGAAAAGCCTGGTCATACCGGATCCGTGCGTACTGCAAAGTCGGCAGTAAGAAAGTTTACGGCTCCTGGTCCAGCGCAAAATCAAAAAAGTAAGCGCTTTTCCTCAATAAAAACAGCGACCGGGTTTAATATTTGCAGTCTATGTAAAAAGGGGGACGCCTCATTCAAAAGCGTCTCCTCTTTTATTACATAGGCCCGTGCAAGGAAGTCAGCTGCCATCGCAGCCTGCGGGCCGCGCGGGGGGCAGGAGGAAAACCGCCTCCTGCCCGATTACAGGCAAATTTGGAATCGTATGGTTGCGCAGAACCGGTTTCTGAAGTATAAAAGAAATATGACTATAAAGATGAGATCAGGGGAAGGATAAAAAAGAACCTGATGCGCGGAGTTTTCAGAGTATGCGGAGGAAATAAGTATGGATCATGCGGTAAAAGAAGAGAAATTCAGCCTGCCTTCAAATGACGGAAGAACCATTCTGCACGGCATCTGCTGGATTCCGGAAGGAGAAGTAACTGCGGTGGTGCAGCTCTGTCACGGAATGTCGGAGTATATCGGGAGGTACCGGAAATTTGCCTGTTATCTTGCCCGAAAAGGTATTTTTGTTGTCGGACACGACCATCTGGGACACGGGGACTCGGTAGTCTCGGAGAAGGATTACGGATATTTTGCGAAAGAAAAAGGAAACAGGACATTGATTCGTGATATTCACGGTGTATATGAGCGGACAAAGAAAAAGTATCCGGACGTGCCTTATTTTCTGTTCGGGCACAGCATGGGTTCCTTCCTGGCGCGGCAGTATATCTGCCGTTACGGGGATGGGCTCGATGGAGCTGTGATCTGCGGAACCGGGCAGCAGCCGAAAGCGGTTCTGGAAGCAGGACTTGTCCTGTCGGGACTGGAAGCCCTGTTCGCGGGCTGGCGCCACAGGAGCCGTCTCGTATGGTGGCTGTCGTTTGGAAATTTTAACAGGAGATTTCATCCGAGCAGGACAGAGTCCGACTGGCTCTGTAAAAATGAGGAGACCGTCGATGCTTATCTGGAGGATCCGAAATGCGGGATCCCGTTTACGCTGAACGGCTATTACAATCTGTTTCTTGGAATGCTGAAGATATCGGACCGCGCATATCTGGAGCATATGCCGCGTTCTCTGCCGGTGCTGTTTATTTCCGGAGGAGACGATCCGGTCGGAGATTTCGGGAAAGGGGTGCGCAAGGTCGTCAGCCTTTTTAAAGAGGTCGGGATGGAGCATGTGGAGTGCAGAATCTATGAAGGGCTTCGCCATGAGATACTGAACGAAGCAGAGGAAGACAGGGACACTGTTTTCCAGGATGTGTACCGCTGGATAACGGAGCAGTCTTTCGCGTGGGGCAGATAGCGCAGGCGGGGGGAAACAGGTTTTGTGGAAATATCGGCAGTTTTTCTAATTTCTTAATCTGAACCAAGGTTTGGCTGTGAAAAGCATTTTCGCTCTGCTTATTTGATGCTATCTGCGTCAAAGCCAAGTTCAGCTAATTTTTTGCGGAGAAATTCATTCTGGGAGGAAAGCTGTTCCTTTTCAAATGAGAGCTGCTCATTCTGGGAAGAGAGTTGTTCATTTTCGGAGGAGAGCCGCTCCTTTTCAGAAGAAAGCTGTTCCTTTTCAGAGATAAGCTTTTTATTCTCCAGAATGGTTTCCCGCAGCAGCCTCTCCCGTCCCCGGGTGCGGCGGTAGTAATCCTCCCGTGCCTCGCACTGCATGCGGATCTTTTCCTCCTGTGAGAGCTGGTATGTAGTGGTGATGGCTTCCTGGAAATCAGTATTGTTTTCTGCGATCATTTTCAGTTCCTCCCAACTGCCGGCCTTAAAGAACCTGGCCCAGAGATCAATTTTATAGTGTCTGTCTTCTTCTGTGGCAAGCTCTATTTCCTTTAATCCCAAAGATAGATAGAGTGTAACATAAATTTATCAAAAAATACAAGCATTATATTATAAATTCAACTTAGTATCAATAAAGAAGTTTTTGAAGCGGCTGTTCTTCCAGACAGATCGTTTAACATGGTCCTGACTGGCCGGAAAATGCGCTCCTGTTGGCTGTGGAAAGTGATCGCCTGCATAATATAAGGGCGAGAGAATGACATTGAAAATGCGGGAAAGTGTCCAAAACGCCGAAATCGTTGAAGGAAAGAAAAAATGACACCGGAGAACGGCTTGAAGGAGTGCCGCCAAGTGATAAAGCGGCACTCCTTTATCTGTCGGAGGGAAACTGCAGCGGCAGTTTTACGGCGTTGTCAGAGACAGGTTTCCCAGTCTGGCGTAATGATCGTTCATATCGAAAGCGAGCACGGAGACATCACCCGCCAGATAGAAGGTATCCCCGATGTAGAGTCCGCGCGTATTGTCCGCTGATACGGACGGGACATAAGCGCTGTCACTTGTTGTGATTTCAAATTCCGGTACGGAGGCAGCATCCGCGGACAAATCCTCTTCCGATGCGGAGATGGTATCCATGGACAAATCCTCTTCTGGTACGGAGAAGGTATCCCCGGATAAATCCTCTTCTGATGCGGAGATGGCATCCGTGGACAAATCCTCTTCTGGTACGGAGATGGTATCCGTGGACAAATCCTCTTCCGATGCGGAGATGGCATCCGTGGACAAATCCTCTTCTGATGAGGAGGTGATATCCACAGGGGAATCCGTATCTGTAGACAAATCCTCTTCCGGTTCAGACTGCGTAATTTTTCTGAAGAGACTGTCCGGGATTTCACTTATTTCATAAGTGCTTTCACCGGACGCAGAGCCGGCCTCAGGAGTCTGATTCTGCCCTGCAAGCGCGTCTTCAATGAAGTCATAGATCAGTTCGCTGACAAACCCTTTTTCCTTATCATAAGAGAATACGAGATAACGGTCGCCGCAGAAGAAGCCGAACACATTTTTCTGCGGATCGATCAGGATGGATTTGTAATTGTCGATCGACGGACACCAGGTAACCCCGGGGATTACGAGACGGTGCAGTTCCGTGACATTTGCGGGATCCGAGATGTCAAACATGGAGAGCTTGACGCCGGAAGTAACGCCGGTCGTCTCGTCGGCCTCGTAACCCATGCCAAGCAGCAGGTCCTTCCCGTAAAAATGCAGGTAGGAGGAGAAGCCGCTGACTTTCAGCTCGCCGAGAATCGTGGGGGCAACCGGATCTGACAGGTCAACAGAGAACAGAGGATCTGTCTGTCTAAAGGTCACAAAATATCCGATATCTCCAAAGAAGCGCGCCGACCGGATCGTCTCGCCCTCGGCCAGATCCTCTATGGAACCTGTGACGCGGAGGGCTTCATCGAGAATATACAGGCCGTTCTGCTCTTCGTAACTGCTGTCGTAATAAGTGGATACGACCCGCAGACAGCCGTTGTATTCGTTCAGAGAAAACGAATTGTTCAGGTAACCTTTTACGGTGCCGGCTGCTGTGCCGGTGATCATGCCGTCCTCATAGTGAAATTTCATGATTTCCGTCATCGTTGTGTCTGAATTCCACAGTTCGTTTGCGATATAAATATTCTCCGGGCTCACGTAGAAATTCGAGGTGCCGGAAACAAGCGCCTTTTTGTCGAGAATATTCTGCGGTTTTCTGATATCTGTCGATGAGATGAGCAGGTAAGCGGAGCTCATCAGAGACTGTGGGAGGTAAAATTCCCCGGTGCTCAGGCGCGCTCCGTTTACTTCCGGAACAATGCTGCTTTCCTCATAGGTCGCCTTGAGATCCGGGTACCAGGAGGTAAACAGGTAGATGAAGGAACCGTTTTTGCGGGATGTCTCATAGGTTCCGTCCTGGAAAACCGTGCCGGAAAGCTTCGGTTCTGCGCGGTCGGAAATATCGTAGGTATACAGTACTGTCTGATGGATGGAGGAGGGATAGTAAACGTCTCCGTTCTGCTCCAGGGATGAGGTCTGGCGGCCGGCGATCACATTCAGGACATCTCCATCGACGTACAGTTCGTCTGTGCCGGACAGACCAGGTTCAGCAGGAGGAATTGTGGAAACCTCCCGGAGGTTCCGGGGGTCAGTGGCATCAACAATTGTGACAGAGCCATTGCGCCGGAGAATATAGATATATTGTCCGTCTGTCTTCACAATATCCGCCTCATCGACGCCAAATTCCTGAATATTGGTTGCTGAATAGTCTGCGCCCGCACTGCCTGTAGTCGTCCGGGCAGACTCCGTCTGCGCAGAGGCGAGGGTCCCTTCAGGAACTTCTTCCTTTATAGCGGACGAGTCATCTGCGGCGCTGTCTTCTGCGAAAGCGCCGTCTCCTGCAGCCATAGCGGTATCCGCTGCCGCACCTTCCACGGCGATGCCCGCTGCGGTATCCTGCATGGAAATAGCTGCCGTTCCGTTTTCTGCGGAAGCGCCGTCTCCTGCAGCCATAGCGATATCCATTGCTGAGTTGTCTTCCATAGCGATATCCATCGTTGAGCCGTCTGCGGTATCTTCCATAGCGATATCCGCTGCCGCACCGCCCTCTTCGATAGCTGCTGCGCCGGAAACGGAGGATGTCAGAACCCCCATATCCGTGTAAATGATGTCGTCCTCATAGTAGAACTGATCCCGCAGAGCCTGATATACTTCTTCATAGCTTTGGGCAGCGGGAAGCACGGCTGTATCGTTCCCGGTCTGGACAGATTCTTCGGTTTCCTTTCCGGATCCGGAGACCCTGTTCTGATTTTTGTCTGCGTTGTCAGAGCTGTTGTCCGCGGAGGCGGAATCTCCGGCAGAGCCTTCTTTCGCGCTGCTGAAACTGTTGTCCGCGCCTCCTGCGTCCGCCTGCCGCGTGACAATGTTTTCAGACATTTCTTCTTTGAGGACGGCGCTGGATCTCTGGATTTTCTGGATCTGCCAGAAAGATACGGCAAAGAGCGCGAAAACGGCGGCCGCGCCCGCGAGCCGGTAAAATACGGATATTTTTCTTTTCGGCGGTTTTGCCGGCTGGTTTTGAGTCAGAAGTTTTTCGATGGCGTCCGGATTCAGAGATTCGGGAGGAGTCAGGTCTGAGGCTGACTGTCTGATCTGATCCAGTAATTTTTTTTCATCCATAATTCATAACTCCTTTCGTCGAACTCATCCGCAGAAGCGGAAGAGCCAAAAATGAAGTTCTGTCCGTGCGCAAAGAACCGGAACGGTAAATCCGTCCGCAGAGCGTGCGGCAGAGGAAATGCGCGTATCACGACAGATGCGCCTGCATTTTTTTTAGTGCCCTGCTCTGCCTGGAGCGTACGGTGTTTGCGTTTATGCCCAGAAAGCTGCCGATTTCCTGGCTGGTGTATCCCGCGAACAGATTCATTGAGAGAATCAGGCGTTCTTCATCGGACAGAAGCGAGAAGGCGCGGCGCACATCCAGCGCTTCGTTCCAGTCCGCTTCATCGGCAGGAGTTTCCTCATCCAGTTCGGAAGGGGGGTTTACGTACTGGCGCATGCGGCGTCTGCATTTGGCTGACAGGATGCGGAAGATCCATGACCGGAAAGCGGACGCGTCCCTCAGGGAGGCGATCTGCGCGAACGCATCGACGACGGTCTCGCTGACGGCGTCCTCCGCGTCCTGCGGGTGCCGCAGTGTGCAGACGGCGAACCGGTACATGTCCCGATAGACCGTCTCATATAATCTGGAAAAAGCATGAGCGTCGCCTTTCTGCGCCCTGCGCGCCAGCTGCTCGGTCGAGTGGTTCATAATATTCCCTCCTTTGTAAAGTCGGAATTTCGGAAAGATACGTATCTGTATATAAGGTGTCGGAAAAAGGGCGTTTTGTTGCATCGCCGCAAAAAAATTATGATATTTATATGTCAGATTGGCTATCAGCCTTTGCTGGTGCTTACAGCATATTCCAGATGCACGAAAAAAACAATATTCTCCACCGAAATTAATCTGGTTACAAGAAAGAGTTTTGTTTTTGATTTAATACCATAAATCAACAGAAAAAGTCTATTAGCAATACAACAACATTAAAAACTTGTAAAGTGCTGTTTAGTAGAAAAAGTGATGAGTATGTGTTATACTTTTTCTATTGAATAGCATTTGAAAGGATAGCAGATGGCAAATAATATGAAATTTGAATTGTTAGCAGACAGTATAAAAGAAATAAATGTAAAAGCGGGAAACGCTGCAAGGAGTGCAGTAAATCAGTTGATGACTCTTAGGAACTGGGCGATAGGATATTATATTGTTGAGTATGAACAGGGAGGAAGTGACAGAGCTGAATACGGAACCCATCTGTTGAAAAATTTAGAGAAAGAAATATCTCAAAAAGGGATGAATTCAACGCTGTTTAAGTGGTGCCGTCAATTTTATCTTTTATATCCGCAGATTGGTGCAACAGTGTCGAACCAATTCAAATTACCAAATATTGAAAAAAGTGCGACAGTGTCGCACCAATTTGTAACTGATCCAGAACAGCTCGTAAACAATTTATCTTTTTCTCATATAAGGGAAATTATGGTAATTGATGATGCGTTTGAGCGATTTTTTTATGAAACAGAATGTATGAAGTGTAATTGGAGTGTCAGGGAACTGCGCAGGCAGATAAAAACAAATCTTTATTTTCGAGCAGGTATTAGTAAAAAACCGGAACTGCTATTACAGAAATCTGCTGACCATTCAAACAATACAACACTTACAATAAAAGACCCGTTTACCTTTGAATTTCTTGGGTTAGAGGCAAAGGATGCCGTATCAGAATCTGATTTGGAGCAGGCTCTTATGGATCATTTGCAGGAATTCTTGCTCGAATTAGGTGAAGGGTTTTGTTTTGAGGCGAGACAAAAACGTATTATTATAGATGATAGATACTATTTTATCGACATGGTTTTCTATAATAGAATATTACATTGCAACGTGATCATTGAACTAAAAAATGATGAATTCAAGCATGAAGATTTAGGCCAGTTAAATGCATATGTAGGTTATTACAAGAAAAATGAAATGTCGGAAGGCGATAATCTACCTGTGGGAATATTACTTTGCACAGATAAAGGCTCACAAATGGTTGAATATGCTCTGTCAGGAATGGACAATCAACTGTTTGTATCAACATATATGCTGCATTTGCCGGACAAGAGGAAACTGGAAGAATTTATGTTAAAAGAGATGGAGAAGATGGGGATATAGAAATTTAATTTGGTCAAAATCGTTTTGATACAAACGGTCTTGAATGATCTTGTACTGTTTAAACCTGCTTCCCGCAAAAGCCTTTGTAATGACAGCGGTCACCTTGTCTTTCCAGCCTGACACGAAAAAAGATTCACATTTACCGGTGTTCTATGGTAAGATTTAATCCGGAGATTTACAGGCGGCAAAACGCCTGCTTATTCTTTGTATTCGGAAGAAATAAATATCCGCGCTCTGCGCAGCAGGGCAGTATCGGGGATGGAACAGATGGAAAAAATGCAGCAGGAAAAAAAGGAACAAACAGCAAACGCGCGGGAACCGGAACCCTCCGATGTTCAGGAGCTTTTGCGGGTTCACGTATCCGTCCGGGAGCTTGTTGAGTTTATCATGAGATCCGGGGACATAGATAACCGTCACGGCGGGGCCGACAAAGAGGCGATGCTTGAAGGAGGAAGGCTTCACCGCAAAATCCAGGGACAGATGGGCGGCGGCTATAAAGCGGAGGTGCCTCTGTCCAAAGATGTCCGGTTTGACGGGTTTATCCTGACGGTGGAGGGGCGTGCGGACGGCATCATCACGGGGGATGACGTCTGCATCGATGAGATCAAAGGGGTCTATCGTGATCTTGAGCATATGGAAGAGCCTGTGCCGGTTCATCTGGCGCAGGCTAAATGTTACGCGCACATGTACGCTTCGGCGCACGGCATTTCCGTTATCGGGGTGCAGATGACGTACAGCAATCTGATCCGCGAGGATGTGAAGAGATTCCATGAAACGTATGAGGCGAAAGAGCTGGCCGAATGGTTTGACCGGCTGACCGGCGAGTACGAAAAATGGGTGAGATATCAGATCGAGTGGAAAAAGATCAGGCAGGTTTCCTGCAGGGAGGCGGAATTTCCTTTTCCGTGGAGACAGGGACAGAAAAAGCTGTCGCAGGATGTGTACCGGACGATCCTTCGGCGGAAAAAGCTGTTTATTCAGGCCCCGACCGGTACGGGGAAGACGATCTCAGCCGTGTTCCCGGCAGTCAAGGCGATGGGAGAGGGGATCGTGGACCGCATTTTTTATATGACGGCGAAAACGATCACGCGGACGGTCGCGGAGGACGCGTTTGGGATGCTGAGGGAGCGTGGACTTCGCATGAAGGTGCTGACCCTGACGGCAAAAGAGAGGATTTGCTTCTGCGAGGAGACGGAATGCAGGCCGGATTACTGTCCTTACGCGAAGGGACATTTTGACAGGGTGAACGATGCGGTTTACGAGATGATCACCGGGACGGATGTTTTTGACCGGGAAGCGCTCATCCGGCAGGCGCAGAAATGGATGGTCTGCCCGTTTGAATTTTCGCTCGACGTTTCTCTTTGGGTAGACGCGGTGATCTGTGATTATAATTATGTGTTCAGGCCCCGCGTAAAGCTGAAGCGCTTTTTTGCGGAGGGCGTGAAAGGAGATTATCTGTTTCTGATCGACGAGGCGCATAATCTGGTGGACCGCGGACGGGATATGTTTTCGGCCGCCCTGTACAGGGAGGATTTTCTGGAATTAAAGAAGCTGATGAAGCCGTACAGCCGGAAAATTACGAGTGCGCTGGAAAAATGCAGCCGTTATCTGCGGGGACTGAAAAAGCAGATGGAGGCCGAAGAATTCGGGGCCGGTGAAAACAAAGGCGGCCAGGACGCGGGCGAAACGGAAGATGCCCCCACCTATATCCGCGCGGCGGCCGGGGGAGCCGTATGCCGGATCTGGAAGGATATCGGCGTATTTCAGATACATCTGATGAATTTCTGCGGGGCGGCCGAGGATTATCTGGATGAACTGCGCCAGGGAAAGAGATCCCCGCTGCAGCATGCGGAGGTCAGCAAAAAGCTTCTCGATTTTTATTTCAGGGCGCTCACGTTTCTGGACGCCTGCGACCGGCTTGACGACAATTATACAATCTATACGGAGCTCTGCGAGGACAGGCGCTTTATGATAAAGCTGTACTGCGTGGACATCTCGCGGAATCTGCAGGAATGTCTGGATAAGGGAAAAAGCACGATCTATTTTTCCGCGACTTTGCTGCCGATCAATTATTACAAAAATCTTTTGAGTACCGTAAAGGATGATTACGCGGTCTACGCGCAGTCTTCGTTTGATCCGATGAAGCGCAGGGTGCTGATCGGCGCGGACACAAGCAGCCGGTTTACAAGCCGCTCGGAGGCGGAGTACCGGAAAATGGCGCGCTATATACTTGAGATGGTGAGTGCGAAGCGGGGGAATTATATGGTGTTTTTCTCCTCCTATCAGATGCTCGGCGACGTGGCGGATGAATTTGAAAAGATGTGCGGGGCGGAGGGGATCCGGCTGTGCGCGGGAAGCGTGATGGAGCAGGAGGAGAACCCGGAACGCCCCGAGCAGGATGAGACAATCCAGGAAACGAAAACGGAATGCCCCTCGCAGTCCAGGATGACAGTCCAGGAGAAGAGTCTGGAAAGCCTGGCGCAGGATAAGACAGTCCAGCAGGAGAGTTTGGAACGCCCCGCGGACAACGAACCCGGCAGCATCGAAATTCTGCGTCAGACCGCCGGCATGAATGAAAAGGAGCGCGAAAGATTTCTCGGCAAATTCGGCGTGGACAAGAGCAAAAATCTGGTCGGATTCTGCGTGATGGGAGGAGTTTTCGGGGAAGGCATCGATCTGAAAAATGACCGTCTGATCGGAGCGGCTGTGGTCGGCACCGGACTTCCGCGGGTCTGCAACGAGCGGGAGATCCTGAAAAAATTTTATGATGACCGGAAGGAGGACGGCTTCTTTTACGCGTACCTGTGTCCCGGGATGAACAAGGTTCTGCAGTCCGCCGGGCGCGTGATTCGGACAGACGAGGACGAAGGGGTTATTCTGCTGCTTGACGGGCGGTTTGCGCAGGCGCGCTACCGGCAGATGTTTCCGGAGGAGTGGGTGCGGCCGCAGATCTGCAATGTGAGAAACGTGCGCGGAAGGATCCGGGAGTTCTGGGCGTACCGCTCAGATTTCGGCGGCCCGGACGCACTGTAAATATGTGGTTGACAGATACACGCTTTTTTGTTAGTATAGGGATGCATTTTAGCATGGTAGAGTATTACTATAGAAAAGACTTAGGAGGATATCTTTATGAAAAAGAATGTGGTAAAATTACTGGCGGCTGCGGCGGCCGCGGCCATGACAGTTTCATCCGTCTGTTTCGCGGAGGAAGCGACGACATTTTCAGTAGGATTTGACGCGGAATAT
>CANQEC010000017.1 GCA_947594335.1 uncultured Lachnospiraceae bacterium | reverse complement strand
CAGCGCGAGACCGCTCGGCGTTGAGCCATGTCCCTGTCCGAATGCCATCAGTCCAAGCTCAAACCACTCTTTCTTCATGATTTCATCCTGCCAGCCTCAGCCGGCAGTCATTCATAATTTACTTGTAAATCCTGACGTGAGATTCCGATCCGCGCAGGATTCTTTGCATAGTTTTCAGCAAAGCGGGAGAGAAAATTGAAGTTTTTACTACTACAAATTCTCCAGAACAAACTGCTCAAACAGCGGAAGGACAAAATAAACGTACCCGCGTACATCTCCATTTATGATTCCTCGTTTAATCAACCGCTTCCGGTAAGGATTGAACTGGTTCGTTTCCATCTGCAGAATATCCCGGATTTCACTGATCTTACCCGTCTCAGACTGTGCAATCCCGAATAATATCCTTCTGTCACCCCTGGACAGCTCTGCCCAGATTTTCTCATATACATAATCCTCCAGATATTGCCTGTAGTCATCCAGAATACCATCTACTTTCCCCTGATTTTCCCAGGTAAAATATCCAAGCACCTGAAAAGCAAACGAATATCCGCGTGTCAGCTTTGCCATTTTCAGCGCCGATGAATCGTCAAGCTGAAACGTTTTCTGGTAATTTCTTGCGACAGCGCCAATATTCAGAGGCGCCAGTTCCATCTTGGGAGCACGGTACAAAAAAGTCAGACTTTTTTCATTCTGAAGAGCATTGATATTTTCATACAGACCTGTCATAAGCAGAAAAACCGGCAGATCCTGACGGATAAATATCTGAAAAGCGCTTGAAAATACACGCATATCCGGGGTACTGACCACCTCGTCAATGACAATCAGCACTCGTTTTCCATGTTTTTTCAGACTTTCCAGCATTTTAGTAAGGGCTGTTTCGATGTCTGTCACGGGAGCTGTCCCGGTCACTTCAAGACCGATACCAAAAAACGACAAATTAATCCTGGCGCTCTGAAATATTTTTGCCAGATCATCCTCGCTGCTTAATTTGGCGGCAAGGCTCTCCAGCAGATTTCTTTCGGGATTTAACTCAACCACGATCCAGTTTTTCTTCCGGCGCATTTTTCTGGAAATGTCTGTCATAAAAACTGTTTTTCCTGTACCCCGTACGCCTGTGATCATATAAATCTGCTGACTGGGTTCTTCCCTGCAAAAATTTTCCATGATTTCCACTGATTGTGATGCTCTGGAGATAGCCTGCGCCGGCTCTTTTCCAAAAACAAGTGTGTACGGATTTCTATCCATAAAATCACACCCTTTTACTGTCTGAATTTATTTTTACTGTTGTTTACTGTTATTATTTGATTTTACTGTCATTTACTGTCTGCGTCAAGGCCGGAACAAATTTTGGCCTTCCGGATTTTATAATCACCTACGAAAACAGCAGTTCGTCCTCGTCCAGATCATATTCGGCCGGATCAGCCTCCTCTGGTTCCTCAATTTTTTCTTTGCCGGGAGAACATTTTGCAGCACCGGACGAATCTTCCTCTTCGCCGGGAGAACATTCCTCACCGACATACGGGAAAACTCCTTCCTCGTCAGGGAAAACTTCTTCCTCATCAGGGAAATCCTCTCCTTCGGGCAGGTCATCATCGAAGAAATCCTCGTCATCAAAAAATTCATATTCATCGGAATAGTCATAGCTTCGGGGTGAATAACTCCTGTAAGATCTCGGATTGTCGTCGTCATCATCCGGTATGGAATCCTCATAGGCATCCGCCAGATCTTCCCCTTCCACGCCTAAAATTTCTTCCCAGTCAATGCCCATAGTCTGTTCTCCTTTCTTTACATGTGCCTCGCATTATTTTCTAGATATGATGTTGGGGTCAAAAGGTATTTTGCCCCCCTGATGCCACGGATTGCTTCGCGCTTCCACAACCCCGATACCTTTTCTACAGTGTAACATCATTTTGTAAAACTGCCGTAAATTATACGGCAATATTTACATCCGGCTGCTCCTCGCGGTAAAGATCGCCACGGAGCGCGGCCGCATGATAAATTCATGGTCGATGCGCGCTTCCCATCCCTCCGGATAGCAGTATCTCCCATGACCGTCGCCGGTTGTGTTGACACTCAGGTACCAGGACAGCGCACCGTTCAGATACGGCAGCGTGATCACCACATCCTCCCAGTAAGCATTGAGTGCGATGTACACGATGTCGTCCTCGCCTTTTGCCGTATCATACCCCGCAAAGCTGATCGCAAAGGTTCGCGCGTCACGCGGCAGCTGCGTGCGCTCCGCCGCGACATCGTGCGCGTGGATCGGCTCCATGCCGCATACAGCGTTCGGAAGCTTGTTCCGTATCACCGGATGCTTCTTGCGGTAGGCGATCATAAATTTGAAAAACTCAAACAAGTCACGGTTTTTCTCAAGCAGCCGCCAGTCAAGCCAGGATATCTCGTTATCCTGGCAGTAGCAGTTGTTGTTGCCGTACTGCGTGTTCCCGAACTCGTCGCCCGCAAAGAACATCGGAGCGCCGCGGCTCGCGAGCAGCACGGCACAGGCATTGCGGATCATCTGGAAGCGCAGCTTCAGCACGTCGGGATCGTTCGTCTCTCCTTCCGCGCCGCAGTTCCAGCTGCGGTTGTCATTCGAACCGTCCGTATTGTTCCAGCCGTTTCCCTCGTTATGCTTCTCATTATAAGAATAAAGATCGTACAGCGTAAACCCGTCATGGCAGGTCAGAAAGTTAATGCAGGAATTATAACCCGCATAGGCTCCGCTGCTATCCTGACTGTATTCCCCGTACAGATCGCCGGATCCCGCAATCCTCCACGCCGCATCCCAGGATACCGAAAAATCTCCTTTCAGGAAAGAACGCACCGAATCACGGTATCTGCCGTTCCACTCCGCCCAGCGCATGCTCGCCGGAAAGCTTCCTACCTGATACATACCGCCGGCGTCCCAGGCCTCGGCGATCAGCTTCACCCGGCTGAGCACCGGATCGTAGGCGAGCGTGCGCAGCAGAGGCGGATTGTTCATCGGAGAACCGTCCTCATTTCTTCCCAGAATACTCGCGAGATCAAACCGGAATCCATCGACGCGGTAGCTCACAGTCCAGTAGCGCAGGCATTCCAGAATCATCTGCTGAACGATCGGATGGTTGCAGTTGAGCGTATTGCCGCAGCCGCTGAAATTATAATAATTTCCGTCCGGCGTCAGCATATAATACACATTATTGTCGAGACCCTTAAAGCAGAAGGAAGGCCCCATCTCGTTTCCTTCCGCCGTGTGGTTGAATACGACGTCCAGGATGACCTCGATCCCGTTGTCGTGCAGCGCCTTGATCAGCTCCCGAAGCTCCCTTCCCTCGTGGTTAAACTCATCGGCTGCCGTATAGTTGGCGTTCGGCGCGAAGAAACAGACCGTGTTGTAGCCCCAGTAATCAAAAAGCCTCTGTCCGTTCACTTCTCGCACACTCATATTTTCATCAAATTCAAAAATAGGCATCAGTTCGACCGCGTTGATCCCAAGCTCCTTCAGATACGGAATCTTTTCTTTCAGTCCCGC
This sequence comes from uncultured Lachnospiraceae bacterium, assembly GCA_947594335.1. Classification (GTDB taxonomy): domain Bacteria; phylum Bacillota; class Clostridia; order Lachnospirales; family Lachnospiraceae; genus Choladousia. The sequence goes on along the minus strand of CANQEC010000017.1, from coordinate 15,818 downwards.
GAACGTGCCCTTATGTTTCACTCCGGACGACTCATGCTTCGTGAAGCCTCTCACATGGAGCTCATAAATAATAAGCTCGTTCAGCTCGCGCGAGGACTGAGGCATCTCCCCCCAGTCAAACGTGTTGCGCACGACGCGCGCATGATAACCGCCCTTTTTCTCCTCGCTCCAGCTCCGCCGCCCCGCGACCGCGCGCGCATACGGATCCAGCAGAATTTTTTCCTTATCAAACAAAAGTCCCCGTTTCGGGTCGTACGGACCGTCAATCCGGTACGCATACTCAAAATCCTCAATATCAAGATCGTACACAATCATCGAATACACATCGCCTATCTTGTACTCGTCCGGGAACGGGAGCACCGCGTACGGCTCCTCTTCCCCCCGGTGGAACAGCAGAAGCTCGCAGGAAGTCCCTCCGTGGGTGTGAATCGTAAAATTCACGCCGAACGCGAGTACCATCGTGCCGTTCACGTCAAATAATCCGGGACGCACCGGAAAGCCGGAGATCTCTCCCATCGGCTGCATCACGGATATTTCCGAAATATTATTTCGATTGTAAAACTTCATTCCTCTTCATTCCTTTTCCTTCTGGCAGATGATATCAGAAACCAATGCTTTCCCTTCCTCATCATCACATTAATGTGCTAAATTCACATACAAAAATCTGCCTTCTTAAGGCGCCCTCTCAGAGCGTATATTAGCCCAAAAACCACCCTCTTGTAAATTCGTACAGCGCAATTCCCACCGCCATAGACAGATTCAGCGAATCGATCCTGTCGCTGTGGCGGATGAGCACGCTCTGTCCCACCTCAAGAAAACTGTCGTCAAGTCCCGTCGCTTCATTTCCAAAGATCAGAGAGAACGGCCTGGACTGCTCCCCGCCAGACGAGCCAAAACTCCTTCCTCCTGCTTCCACAGATTCACTCATCCGTTCACTGTGGGGAGGGTCTCCTTCTCTTTTCCTTCGCGTCAGCTGATCCAGGGATACCGCTCCTTTCAGCATAAAAGGATAGCAGTCCCTGTCTTTCCCATACTTTTCCCTGTAATCTCCAAATGATGCAAAATGCTCAAAATGGATCGAGAACAGCGCGCCCATCGAGGCCCGGATCGTCTTCGGATGCAAAAGCTCCGCCGCCGGTTCGATGACCGCCAGATTGCGGACACCAAAGCCCACGCACGTCCGCACGATCGTCCCGAGATTTCCCATGTCGCCCGGATTCACCAGCACGACATGATCCTGATCTGCCTGCAGCGAATCCTGATATTTCCTCAGCACACCCGCCAGAATGCAGGCTTCCTTGTCCCGAATCCGCTCCAGCGCCCGGTCATTCTCAAGCAGAGGGATGCCGTTTGATGCGCAGATCCGTTCCGCCTTTTCCCGGATCTCCGCGTTCACCTGCGTGCTGATGATCACCTGCTCCGCCCGCCCGGGGCAGTTCTTCAGCAGTTCAAATGTGGGGAACGCGCCGAGCGTGTATGTATGCTCTGCCTTTTTGGAATATTTTTTCAGTTCTTTTACAGGAATCACTTATTTCACACCTTTTTAATGATTCATTTATTTTAATATCTGCTGTTTGCAAACAGGCAATCAGAATTTTGTCACTGTCGTGTTTTAAAATATTTCTTTTTATTTTTCATACACCTTCTCAAATTTTGTATATCCCTCCGCCTCAAGCAGCTCCACCTGCCGCTTCACGTTCTTCTTCATCGGCTGAATTGTCACTGTGGTACCTGCCGCGCGCAGCTCCTTCGCCCGGGCAAAGATTTCCTGCCTGCGTTCCATTGGAACCCTTTTCTCGATCAGAAACGCCACATTGTTTTCGCTGATCTGGAACGGATTCTCCATGTGATCCTTCAGAATTGTGACGATTCGCTCAAAACCGATTGAAAATCCGCTCGCACACACGTCCTGTCCGCTGAATTTGCCGATCATCTTGTCGTAGCGGCCGCCGCCTGCGATCGAGAAATTATAATCGTCGATACTGACCTCAAAGATCGGGCCGGTATAGTATCCCATGCCGCGCACCAGCGTCGGGTCAAACACGATCTTGACACCTGGATTCAGCATCGGCCTCACACAGGAAAGGATCTCGTCGAGCGCCTCCACCGTGCCCTGCGGCAGATATTCCGGAGAAATTCCCTCACAGAATGCTGCTGCGGAGATGTTTTCCGGAATTTCCGTGTAGAGTCCCAGATAGCGCTCCACTGCTCCCGCGTCATAGCCGTTCTCAAAAAGCTCCTTCTTAATCCCTTCAAGTCCGATCTTGTCAAATTTATCCAGCGAGATCAGCACGGAACCGATCTCCTCCTCCGCAAATCCTGCCTGCAGAGCGGCCGCGCGCAGGATCTGCCGGTCATTGATATGAACCGTGAAATCCGTGATCTGCACCTCGGCAAAAATCCGGGACAGCATGTCGGCCGTCGCCGTGATCAGCTCGATCTCCGCAAGGTTCGTCTCGTCGCCCAGAATATCGATATCACACTGCGTAAACTGGCGGAAACGCCCTTTCTGCGGGTTGTCCGCGCGCCACACATTTCCCATCTGAAGCGCTTTGAACGGGGCTGGCAGCTTCTCCTTGTTGTTCGCGTAATAGCGGGCAAGCGGCACGGTCAGATCGTAGCGGAGCCCATTGTCCGCAAGCTCCCCGTCACCCTTTGCCAGCGCACGGGACAGCTCGGCGCCTCTCTTCATCACCTTGAAGATCAGTTTCTCATTGTCGCCGCCCTGTTTGGATGTCAGATTCTCGATGTGCTCCATCACAGGCGTCTCAATCTGCATAAATCCATAGGAAGAATACGTCTCCTTGATCATCGAAAGAATGTGTTCCCGCAGGCGCATGTCGGACGGAAGCATGTCGCACATGCCCTTCACCGGGGTTTTGATAAATTTCATAATATAGTTCTCCTCTCTTCTTTATCCTTGCGCAATTTCGTACTATTATAACCTGACACTTTTTTAAAGTAAAGGATTAGTTCCGGCGGCCTTTCTTTCAGACACTGACAATATTTTTTTATACGCACCTTTCCCAGAATCCGCAGCGCATCATCCGGGCATCTTCCGCCGAAAGACCTGATACATGCAGTTCCACTCAAAATCACTGGCAGGCCGATACGTTTTCGGGAAGAGAGATGCCAGTCTTTCTCTTACAGCAGGATCCTGAAGCTCCTCCCGAAGTTCCTCTTTCAGCCCGTTTATCTCCAGAAAATGTTTTACCTCTTTCAGTCCTTTCAGGACTTTTTCTTTCTCGACACAATAATCCATGTCGTACCGGGTGTCCGTTTCCCAGCGGGTAAGCATATCTGCCTTATCCTCCACCCATTCCGTGATAACAGCACGGGAACCGTTGTTCCCGGACATACGAACCAGACGGTCAATATCATGCGTATTTGGAACTGTGACGCCGGCACATTCCAGAAACGCTTTCAGGGTCTTCTCCACCGCCTGCTGCAGATGGTAAGCCACTGTATTCATATAAGCTTCATCATTTTCCGGCACCTTCAAAAGATTTTCCGCGACGCGGTAATCCAGATAGGCGCGCCGAAAAAGCCGTATGTCACACATACTCTCCCTCCCTGTCATAAACAACGATCCCTTTTTCTTCAATTTCCCGGCGCAGCCGTTCACCGACCCGGTCCGCGTAAAGCAGATCCACCGCTTCATTCGGGCTTCCCGCTTCATAATGGAAAGTCCGATCACAGTCATAACGTTCAATGCACAGATCCAGATCACTGTAACTACTGCAGCGAAATTCCACACCGCTCCCGAATACAATTACGGTCTTTACATTTGAATCCTTCTGAAAATCCTGCTGAAGTTCCTGCACAAGCTCCTGTTTGAGAGGATGGACATATTCGGCGTTCAGAAAATGGATCTTTTCATTTTTCAGATCAAAGATAAAGTGCAGATCAAAATTATTGTACTTTCTCACAGACATCCCCCCCGGCAGCCTTATTTTCAGTTCATTCTAACATGTGGGTCCGCACATGACAAGTATGTGATAAATCCGCTTCACGCATTTGTCTGGATATCTCCTGCTTTTGCATTGATTAATTCATTTTTGTGTTATATACTCATTTCATAATTCATGGCGGATGACGAAAATATTTTACGTCCGCCACAAATCCTGCCCAAACTCCCCTGCCGGGCATGATACGGCGGGAAATTTTGAAAAGCAGGAAACCAATCATCCAGAAATGGAGGGAAATCCATGATCGACAAAATACTCCCCCTGCAGTTTATCGCAAAATCCCCGTTTTACGGGAGCTATAAAAAGATGCGCTACCGCCTGATCAGGCAGGAGGAAAAACTGAATGTCTGCATCTATCCCGAACCGTTCGGCTTTGAGGCCACGCCGGACGATAAAAAGCAGTTTTTTGACTTCGCGTTTTCTGAGGAAGGGTACGAGGAAGCGCTTGCGCTTCTGAACCGCAAATATAAGGAAATCGACTGGGAAAAGGAAGAATTATCGTTCTGAAATCAATCAAATCGGAGGTATTAATTGAAATGCAAAACACCAACAGAGAAATGTCTGCGTCAAAAGACATCGAAATTTACACAATAGAACGCCGCGAGGCTTCTATTTCCGTGGACGAATATCTGGAGGGCTTCGTCGATATACCGGCCTTCCGCGCGGCCTGCGAGGCCTGTCCGAACTACAACCGGATCTGGTCCTGCCCGCCGTATGATTTCGACGTGGAAGCATACTGGAGAAAATACCGCACGCTGCAGCTGATCGCCGTCAAGATCATCTTCCGGGAGGATGTGAGGAACAAAACCTACACGCCCGAGGAACTGCAGAAGCTGCTTGCCCTCGTGCTCCCGGCCGAAAAGGAAAAACTTTCAGAGGAGCTTCTGGAAAAAGAAAAGCTTTATCCCGGCAGCATCAGCCTGTCCGCCGGAAGCTGCGCCAGATGCAAGGCCGGGTGCAGCAAGCCGTCCGGAAGGCCCTGCCGTTTCCCGGAGACAATGCGCCATTCCATCGAGTCGCTCGGCGGCAATGTCGGCCTGACGATCAGCAAACTGATGGGTCTGAACCTTGAGTGGATGGAGAGCGGCAGGCTGCCGCACCATTTTGTGCTGGTGTGCGGACTGCTGATACCATAAGAAATCGAACAGGGGGCGGCTTTTCCCCCTGTTCGTCCTCGCAAAACAGTGCATGTGTAAACTGTAATCCGACAGCTCTTTTTATAAGATCAGGCTTTTACCGCACCGTTCGTAAGACCGCTGACGATATACTTCTGCATGAAGATGAAGATCAGCACCACCGGCGAGATTGCTATGATACCGAACGCCATGGTAGAATTCCAGAGCGTCTGATACTGCTGTACATAATTGTAGATGCTCGATGTAATCGGACGCTTTGTCGGGTCGGTAATAAATGTGATCCCGTAAATCAGATCGCCCCATGCGTAGACGAAAGAGAACACCGCCGCCACGATCACACCCGGCTTCGCGATCGGGAGCATGATCAGGAAGAAGGATTTCCAGTAGCCGCATCCATCGATGTTTGCGGCTTCATCCAGCTCCTTCGGGATCGACAGGAAGTACGTCCTCAGAATGATAATACTGAACGGAATGCCAAGCGTCGCATCCGCAAGGATCGGAGCCCAGTAGGTGTTCAGCAGTTTCACTTTCGAGAACATGATGTACAGGGAGGTCAGCACCAGCGTGGAAGGAAGCATCTGCGTAATCAGGAAAAACAGGATCAGCGCTTTCTTCATGCCAAAGCGGAATCTTGCCAGTCCGTAAGCCGCCGGGATCGAAAGCAGCGTTGAGATCGCCGTTGCGCCTACCGCTATGATCGCGCTGTTTTTGAAGCCGCGCAGCGTATCGCTCGACGCGGAGATCTGCGCCTTGAACGCGTCAAGCGTGAGGTCGGCGGGCCAGAGCGGCGTAGGAATCTGGAAAATTTCCACCTGCGTCTTTAAAGCTGTGACGACCATCCAGTAAAGAGGAAAAATCAATATAACAAAAATAATCATGCCTAAGGCAAAGGCTATGATCCGGCTTCTTTTTTCTTTCTTACCCATTACATGATCTCCTCCTCTTCATTGATTAATTTAATATAAAAGATTCCCACGACCAGCAGAATTAAAAACAAAACGTTGGCCGCCGCCGCGCCCTTGCTGAACTGAAATTCCTCAAAGGAAAGCCTGTACGCGTAGGTGGAAACCAGCTCCGTGGAGTTGATCGGCCCTCCCTTTGTCATAACCCAGACAAGGTCGAATACTTTAAACGTGTAGACAAAACCCAGTGTCAGCACCGACATGATCGCCGGCTTGATCATCGGAATCGTAACCCAGAACAGCGTCTGTACCTTGTTTGCGCCGTCCAGATTACAGCTTTCATAAACATCCGACGGGATTGTTGTCAGACCTGTGATCAGCAGCATCATGTTGAACGGAATACCGATCCAGATGTTCGCCACTATGATCGCGACCATAGCCGATTTTGGCTGGAGCAGCCAGTCCATGGGCTTATCCAGAATGTGTAAAGCCACCAGGAACTGATTGATGATTCCGCCGGAGCTTGCGAACATGAATTTAAAGAGAAGTCCCGCGACCGTTACCGGAAGCAGCCACGAGATCATCGTGACGCCGCGGAAGAACGAGCATCCGGGGAATTTTTTATTAAAAAGAAGCGCCAGGGCAAAGCCGATGATAAACTGGAAGAAGATAGAACCGACCGTAAAGACCAGCGTATTGATGATCGCCTTGGTCAGAATGGAATTTCCGCTTACAAACAGCTCTATGTAATTCTGAAGTCCGACAAATTTCTGGTTCGCGGGCTGCGCGAACGTGTAGACGTCCACATTCTTAAAACTGAGGATAATATTCTGGATCATCGGATAACCGATGAATACCAGCATGTAGATTGCCGCGGGCAGCGCAAACAGGAAACCCATTTTAGCTCCGCCGTTTAATTTTCTTTTCACCTTTCAACCTCCTTATACACCTGACTGAAGCAGAATTGAAAGCGCGCACTGCTCAGATTATACGAGCCTGTGCACTGGATCGATCAGGAGGCAGTTTCCCTCCTGATCGCCGCGCGGCTCGTGTGCTGCGGCAGCAGCTGTTTTCTCTGCACAAGCCTGTGCATAAAGCAGGCTGCCGCAAAATGCGGGAACATCACATTTTACAGCAGCCCTTCTTTCAATTCTGTTATTGACCCGAAAAATTCACATCTGCAAAAAAGTGAACCTCATTATTCTACCGCGTCCACAGCTGCCTGCGTATCCGCCGCCGCCTGTTCCGGTGTCTTGGCCGAAGTCATAACCTCCTGGAATCCGGTCTGGATTGCGCTGGAGTAGGACGGCCAGGAAGCGCTCGGTCCTCTCGGGATCGAAGTCTCGATCTGAGTCAGGAATGCTTTCTGGATCGGATCATCTGTCCAGTAGCTGTCCTTTGCGGCCTCTGTCTTCGGAGGATAGGAACCGTACAGCTTCATCGCTTCTACCATAACGTCTGTCTGATCGTAGTACTGAAGGAATGCCTTCGCACCTGACATATCTTCTTTATTTACAACACCCATGTTCTCGCCGCCGAGAATGGAGGTTGCCTGACCGGAATCCGCGTCTCTCTTCGGAAGGACAGTCACGCCATAGTTCAGATCCGGAGCGTTTGCTTCGATTCCCGGAATCTGCCACGGACCGTTCTGCTGCATAGCAAGGTTTCCGGCCATGAAATTATTGTTGACATCAGACTGTGTCCAGTTCACGCACTCTTTTGTCCAGGAACCTTCCTCGATCATCTCCTGCATCAGCTTGTACGCGTCGATTCCGCCCTCGATATCAGTATAGGAACCGCCGGCTGTATACAGCCACTGCAGGCACTGGAATGTTCCCTCATCCGTGTTGGTCGCCGCATTGCCGAACCCATATACGCCGTCCTTTGTCAGGGCCTTTGCCATCTCACGGAAGTCATCCCATGTCGTGTTTTCATCCGGATATGCGATTCCGGCCTCGTCGAACATGTCCTTGTTGTAATACAGAGCCGTGCAGTTCGTCGCAAACGGAATGCCGTAATGCTTGCCGTCCATCATCGTGGACTCCAGCGGACCCGGAATGTACTCGTCCCAGTTGATATCCGCGTCGGAGATATCTCCAAACAGGCCAAGCTGGATAAAGGAAGCCATTCCGCATCCATCCAGAATCACGAGATCCGGAAGCTCCCCGGACGCGATTCCAAGCGTAAGCTGCTTCTCATAATCCGCAAACGGCACATAAACGTGAGACGCCGTATACTCCTCCTGCGAACTGTTAAATCCGTCGATCAGAGTCTGCATCATTTCCTTCTGTGCGTCTGTCTCAAAATAATCCCAGATCACTACGCTCTTTTTGGCTTCTTCCGCGGAAACCGATCCGGCCAGCATACCGAATGCCATCGCGCAGCTAAGGACAGCCGCCAGCATTTTTTTCAGTTTCATAAAAATCCTCCTTTATAAATAAATTTTATTTTTTAATAAACTCATTATAAAGGAGATTTCCTTTATCCGTAATTCCAATATTTTAAGAACAGTGGACATAATTAATCCACACTTTTTATGCTGTCAGCAATCTCCCGGGGCGTGGTTTCCCCTGTGACAAGCTGATAAAATCCGTCCGTCAGTTTTTGCGAAACAGAATTCCAGCGGGGAATCGATGTCCGGACAACCGCTTTTTCCATCTGGCTCTCAAAAACCTCCATTTTATCGTTCTCTCTCGCACTCTCCTTCGCCGCCGAAACACTGGCCGGCAGCACACTGGCCTCCCGGCAGAAATCCGTCAGCTCCTCTCCTTCCACGCAGAAACGCAGAAACGCGAGGGAACCCTGCACATTCTTCCCTTTCAGGATTCCGATGTTCTCCCCTCCGACCACCGCGGCACCCGGCGTTTTCCCCGGAATGGACGCAATCTCATAAGGGATACCCGCCTCATCCAGCATCGGCAGAACCCACGGACCGTTCTGCATCATCGCCGCCCTGCCCTCGATAAATTCCAGCGCGAGGTCTGTCTGCGTCAGATTGATGCAGTTCCCGGACATGCTGCCGTCCTCCAGAAGGGAGGACAAAAACGAAAATGCCTCCTCTGTGGCTTCCCCGCCCAGCTGCTGCGGATCCTCGCCTGCTGCCAGAATCCAGGAAAGAATCTGGAAAGCCCCCTGCTCGCTGGCAAGCCCGCACATGACAAATCCCTTCTGTTCCCCCTGCGTAAGCTTCTTCGCCGCTTCCCGCAGCTCCTCCCAGGAAGAAGGCACTTCAAGTTTGTTCTTTTCTAAAAGAGCACTGTTATAAATAAGAGCCGTCGTATTGCAGTTGAACGGAATCCCGTAATACCTGCCGTCCAGTTCCAGGGTCGATACAACCGACGGATGAGAGTCTCTGATCGCATCCCAGTCCTGCACCTGCTCCGTGATATCCTCAAACAGTCCCATCCGGATCAGGGCAGGCATGTCCGGATTATCAATGATCGCCATATCCGGCAGCTCATTTTCCGTATAAGCCGAGGAAAGCCCTCTCGTAAAGCCTGTCATCGGAACATATTCCCAGGAAGCCGCATACTCTGTCTGCGACTGATTGAAATCGCGAATCAGCCGGTCAAGCCCGTCTTTCTGCGCCTGCGTTTCATAATATGCCCAGATCACAAGCTCCTGCGCCTTCTCACTCTGCGGCTGCTCCTTTATTTTCTCATTCCGCCCACAGGCGCAAAGCAGCGTCAGACACAGCAGAATAACCGCATACCCTCTCTTTCTCATCCTGTTTCCTCCGTATAACAAACAATTTCCTGGCAGATTTAAAGATCCCGCTTTCCCATCTGTCCTCAGGTTTCCGGCCCCATTTTCAGACGGATCAGATCCGCTTTGCATTTTCAGACCATCTGCCGGTAATCCCCCGGCGAAACGCCGACCTCTTCCTTAAACACCCGGTTAAAATATTTGGGATCATTGTAGCCGACCTCACCCGCTATCTCGTATATTTTTTTATCCGTCCCTTTCAGCAACCTCTTTGCGTGACTGATGCGGAACCGCTTCAGAAATATCGAAAAATTGATCCCCATCTCCTTGTTGAACAGCGTGCTCAGATACTCCGGCGTGATCTCCAGACGGTCCGCGAGCAGTTCCAGGGAAATATTCTCCTGATAATGTTCCCTGATATAGCTGATCGCACGGCGGATCGTATAATTGCGGATATCCTCCCGCTTGTCCTTTGAATCCAGAATAATCTGCACCATTTTCCGAAAGGCCTTCTCCATCCTCCCGATTGTGACGGCCTCCGTTATCATTTTCTCGATCTCTTTGCTCTGAAGCTGTCCGTATGCCTCCTGATTCACCTCGCTGCAGACATGCTCCGCGAAAGCCTCCATTTTTATATACGTTTTGCGGATCTGACGCGGGCTGCATTTCATATTCCTCACATAATCCATGAACTCGCCGGCGCAGCGTTCCAGCTCTCTTGCCGGGTCCCGGCAGATTGCCGCCTGTATGCTGCTCTCCAGATGAAACGGATACTGGTACGGCTCTTCCTCCAGCTTTTCGATCTCACCGGCTGTGATAATGCTCCGATATCCCAGAAGCATGCCGTAGAGATACCAGCCCCGCAGCGTCTCCCCCGCCTCTTTCAGCTCCTGCAGCGTCCCAAGCTCCTTTACCGCCCAGACGGGCATATCCTCCGCGGACAGATTATGGTACAGACGGCGCTGCAGCTTCGCACACAGCTCCTCCTGGCAGACGTCCCCCTGAATCATACAGAACATCTCCCTGGTATTTTCGACCGATACGCAAAAGACCGTATATTCCGGGTTCATTTCCCGGAATCTCTCCCACTGCTCCCGCATTCCCGCGGCATAGCCGGACCCGGCGTCCCCGATGTATCCTGCCGCCAGAAAATACGGCTTCCCCGGTTCGAACGTTCCTTCCTGCTCCAGCTTTTCATAATCCTTCTGCGACGCCGTCCTCGCTCCCAGAAGGATATCCCGGAGGATCCCCTCCGTACTCTCGGTTCTCTGACGTTCCTCCTCATCGACAAGCGTCTGTATCTTATCGAGCAGGGAAGTCACATCCTCCGGAGCCAGAGGCTTTAACAGATAATCGTCCGCGCCCCATCGCAGCGCCTTCTGCGCATACTCAAATTCCGAATAGCCGCTCAAAATAATAAAATGGCATTTCATCCCGTACCGGCGTATCTCTGAAAGCATCTCAAGCCCGTCCATGACCGGCATCCGGATGTCTGATATGACAACATCCGGACAGAGCGCATGAATCAGCTCCAGCCCTTCCTGCCCGTTTTTGGCCTCGCCCACTACCTTGTGCGCAGTGTACGCGGAAATCAGTCTGGACAATCCCGTTCTGATCTTTACCTCATCCTCCACGATCAGTATTCTCATGGCGCCATCCTCCTGCTCCTGCCATCCTGTCCCTGTGCATCGTCCTGCCGCGCGGGGATATTCCCGTCCAAAAGCAGCGGCAGCCGCAAAGTGATCACAGTACCCATTCCCGGAATACTGCTCACATTCCAGGAGGCTTCTTCTCCGTAATACATGCTTATCCGTGCAAACGCGTTATGCAGCCCGATCCCCCTGCCGTCGTCGTGAACCGCCCGCTCTCTGTCGTTGTAATCCGCCAGTATTTCCGCGGGCATTCCCTTTCCGTTGTCCTCTATGATAACCGTGATTCCCCTGCCGTCCTTGGAAAAAGATATATCAATCCTCAAAAGCCCTCCGCTTTCCATCTCCCGGAAACCGTGAAGGATCGCGTTCTCCACAAAAGGCTGAAGCAAAAGCTTGTAAACCCTCACTTCGTACACCCGCTCATCGATATTGCTTTCATAGGAAAACGCGTTGTCAAACCTCATCTGCTGGAGGCTGATATATTTTCCCAGCCAGTCGGAAAGCTCCCGGATCGTGACTGTCTGATTGCTCTTATTCACACTGTACCGCAGGATGACCCCGAGATTCCTCAGCATCTTGCTGATCTCAAACTCTCCCTTCTCGATCGCCATCCAGTTGATCGAATCCAGCGTGTTATACAGAAAATGAGGATTGATCTGCGCCTCCAGGGCCTGAATTTCCGCATTTTTCTGCCGCTCCTTCGCGCCCGAGACCTCCTCGATCAGTTCCCGGACCTTCACGGTCATGTCATTGAAATTATCGGCGATTGTTCCGATCTCGTCAAAGGAACGCACCGGAACGACCACGTCCAGATTTCCCTTCTTCACTTCCCGCATGCCAAAGACCACTGAGCGCACGGACACATCCATGGTATGTACCGTATAAAGGATCAGCGCCGACGCAAACAGCAGAACCAGCACAGTGACCATGACCTGAATCTGCTGTGTCCCCGTGACCTCCTGCAGCATGTATTCCTTATCGTAGGCATTGCAGAAAATCCATCCCGTCACCGGATCCTCATACTGATTGATGATCATGCTCCTCTTCCTCAGGAACCCGGAAACACGCACAAATCCCGCAATATCCAGATCCGGATTCATGGTGATTCCCGAAAAATCCGCATCCGGATAAGCAATCACCTTCCGCTCCCCATTTATGATAAAATTGATGCTCTGCCCCTCCATCTCGCGGCTTCCGCAGATATCGCCGAGCACAGTTTCATCAATCGTCATGATCACCGTCGCGATGCACCCTCTGTCCAGATGATCAAAATCAAACATCCTCTTGGATATGTGAAAATACCGCCCATGTCTGTCCCCTTCAAACCGCATCGTATCCGTGACTACCATCCCGGATTCGCCGACCGCGTCCTGATACGGGGGCGACTGCCTCAGATCGGAACAGCCCTGCCACACATTGTTCAGCGAAGAATCCGTCTGAAAATCATACACCACAGCGGCCCCGTCCGGGCACACAACAGTCAGGCAGCGGATCCCCGTCTCATTGTTCTGATACTGCTTCAGGCAGTCCACTACCTGATTGTAAGCCACCGCCTTTCTGCTGTTCGCGTCATCCTCCAGCTTTAGAATATTGTCAATCACCTGTTCATCTCTGTAAATCTGATACAGCAGATTCATGTAAATCTGCAGGCTCAGATCCACGCGTTCCGCGATCTGTGTCAGATTATTCACCATCAGTTCATCGATCTTTGCCGTCATCTGATTCCTGTTCATCTGGAAAGCCACGATCTGTACAAAAAGGATCGGAACGATCGACACAAGCACAAACGCGGCCAGAAGCTTGTGTCCCAGCTTCCAGCTGTTATACCTGGCAAGCAGTTTTCTCAACATCCGTCTGTCCTCTCACAAAAATACTGCCTCCAGGTTCAGAAGACATATCTGTCAAGCCGCTCAAATGCCTCCTTCACCCGGGAAAGCGGCAGCGCCAGGTTCATGCGGATCGCGCACGGGCCGTGGAACATGCGGCCGTCCTGCCACGCCACTCCGACATCCCAGCCTGCTTTCTGCAGTTCTCCGATGGTTTTTCCATTCTTTTCGCACCAGCCGGTACAGTCCAGAAACAGCATGTACGTACCCTCCGGCTTAAAGACTTCCACGCCCTCAAAATGCTCCCGGATATAGCCGCAGGCATAGTCCACATTTTCCGTAAGTACCTGGCACAGCTCGTCCACCCACTCGTACCCCTCGGGCTTGTAGGCGCCGATCAGCGCGTGCATGGACAGTACGTTCGCCTCATTGTAATGCGGCTTTGTACTCTTTGCCTCGATCCGCTCCCGCAGATATTTATTATAAATAATGTGATAGCTGCCCACCAGTCCGGCCAGATTGAACGTCTTGCTCGGCGCATAGAATGCCGCCGTGCGGTTCCTGGCGTCCTCGCTCACCGACTGCACCGGCACATGCTTATGCCCTTTCAGGATAAGGTCCGACCAGATCTCATCGGAGATTACAACGCAGTCGTTCGCCCTGTACACCTCCATGGCCTTCTCGATCTCCCATCGCTCCCAGACACGGCCGCACGGATTGTGCGGATTGCAGAAAATGACCGCATGGATGCGCTCCGCCTTGATCTTCCGGTCCATATCCTCAAAATCCATGCGCCACACGCCGTTCTCATCTTTCTTAAGCGGACTGTGTACGATCCGAAATCCATTATTGTTGAGGCTGTTGGTAAATCCGATATACGTAGGGCTGTGGAGCAGCACCGGATCGCCGGGCGCCGCAAACGCGGTCAGCGCTGATATGACGCCGCCCAGCACGCCGTTCTCATACCCGATATGCTCCTTTTTCAGTCCGGTCACTCCGTTTCTCGTCTCGTGCCAGCGGATGATCGAGTCAAAATATTCGTCCGTCAGCGAAAAGTATCCGTAGGCCGGGTGCTTCACCCGCGCGATGATCGCCTCCGGAATCGTGGGAACCGTCGGGAAATTCATATCCGCGACCCACATGGGAATCACGTCAAAGCCCTCCTTTGGAGGATCAGGAGCAAATCCCGGATTTTTTCCAAGGCCGTCCACCGCTATGGCGTCCATGCCATGCCGGTCCATAATTGAAGTAAAATCATATTTCATAGCTGTTCTTCCTTTCTGTCAATGAATTTTTCAATTACACATGTATGCTTTTTTTTCGTTTCGTTATAGGAAATCCCTGCCAGGATGATCTCCTGGATATCACTGCAATACCACTTTGCATCTCTTCTTATAACAGGCGATCCCGTATTTCAGGATACGCTCCGTTCCTTCCTCCCGAAATTCTTCCTCATAGCGGTTCTGTCCGATCTGAGCAAGAGCTTCCCAGCAGCCCGCCTCCAGATTCCCGTCATGGGAATATTTCACCTCTATAATGATCCCTGTCTCCCCGTCTTCCGTCTCAATAAAAATATCGCTGTATCCATCTCCCGACTCCCGGTTTGACGAGACAATCCACGAATCCTTAAAGCCCGCCAGTCCCAGCAGGATACCGTGGTAAAAGTTCTCCTTCATCTCCCGCTTCACAAAAGTATCCCGAATACTGATCGTCCTGCGCAGATATTCTCCGAACCGCTTTTCCACTTCCGCGGCGTCTCCGTCCTCCAGAGCCCTGCAGAACGCCTCCAGAGCGCTACCGTCTTTTCTGACATTCTCCTTAAAGAGAGTCATGATCTGCTCTGTAAAGATTTTCCGGATCTCCACATTCGGAATCGCGAGGGGAACTCTGTCTTCCCGCATCTTCCCACGCCGGGTCAGATAACCGGTCATATACAGAACGCTCCAGATATTTTCAATCGAATCATACATATCCCGATAGGTCAGTTCCTGATGGATCTCCTTTTCGATTACCTCTCCTGCCACCAGTTTTTCAATCTCACGTTTCGTTGTGCCGCTGTCCGCCTCCCGGATAAACCTGCGCACCGAATCGTTCCCGCTCGTGTTGGACCAGTAATTCTGCGGCCAGGCGTCCTCCTCCGTGCGGAGCTTATCACAATAGCAAATCACATCCCAGGGACAGTAAACTTCCGTATCGCCAAACTGATACCCGTCGTACCACTCCCGGACCGTATCATACTTATGAGAAAGCCCATAATAATCCAGCAGTTCCCTCACTTCCCGATCCGTAAATCCAAAATACCCGGAAAACGCGGCGTCCGCGACCGACAAGACCTTCAGATTGTTCAGCCCGGTAAAAATACTCTCTTTTGAGATGCGCATGCAGCCGGTCAGCACCGCGAACTGCAGATTTCCGTTCGTCTTCAGCGCATGCTCAAACATATTCCGGATCAGAAGAATCATCTGGTCGTAGTAATTATTGTCAAACGCCTTGGCGAGCGGCACATCATACTCGTCGATCAGAAGGATCACTTTCTGACCATAATGTTTCCGCAGCAGCCTCGACAACTCGCGCAGACTGCCGTAAAAAGCCGCGTCGTCCATATCCCTTCTCAAAAGCTCCGCAAACG
>CANQEC010000016.1 GCA_947594335.1 uncultured Lachnospiraceae bacterium | reverse complement strand
ATAGATCAGTACGATCAGCTGGCCGATGATCGTCGGAACGGCCATGATCCTGACCGCCGACGGCACCGGCATTCTCTCAAATAATTCCGTATTCTGCGCCGCGTTTTCTCCTGCGGCATGTCTTTCTGCAATTGACATTTTGTTTTCTTCACCTTTTTCTGTTTCTCTCTGACAGCGGTTTTACAGCTTCATCGTCAGCGCAATCCTCTTCTTCTGCAGATCCACGCTTAAAACCTTCACTTCCACGATATCCCCGACGCTCACCACCTCCAGCGGGTGCTTCACAAACTTTTTGCTGGAAAGCTGAGAGATGTGGACCAGGCCGTCCTGATGGACGCCGATATCGACAAACGCGCCGAAATCGATCACGTTGCGCACCGTTCCCTTCAGGATCATTCCCTCTTTCAGATCCTTCATCTCAAGCACATCCGTGCGCAGGATTGGCTGCGGCATATCATCGCGCGGATCCCGCCCCGGCTTGCACAGTTCTTTCACGATATCGCGCAGCGTCGGCTCGCCGATGCCGAGCTTTTCGGCCATCTTCTTATAATCTTTGATATAGATGGACTTGGCTCCTGTCTCCGTGATCCAGTCCTTGGTATAGCCGAGCTCCGCGAGCAGTTTTTTCGCGGCCTCGTAGCTCTCAGGATGGATGCTCGTCGCGTCAAGCGCCTCTTTTCCCCCGCTGATCCGCATGAAGCCGGCGCACTGCTCAAACGCCTTCGGCCCGAGCTTCGGGACCTTCAGCAGCTCGCGCCTGCTCCCAAATCTTCCGTTTTCTTCGCGGTAGGCGACAATATTCTTCGCGATTGTCTTTGTGATACCTGAGATGTGCTCCATCAGCGGAGCCGACGCCGTATTCAGATCCACGCCGACCTTGTTCACACTGTCCTCAACCACACCGTCGAGTGCCTCCCCGAGTTTTTTCTGGTTCATATCGTGCTGATACTGACCGACGCCGATCGACTTCGGATCGATTTTGACCAGCTCCGCGAGCGGATCCTGCACTCTGCGCGCGATCGAGGCCGCGCTTCTCTGCCCCACGTCAAAATTCGGAAACTCCTCGGTCGCCAGCTTGCTCGCGGAATAGACGGAAGCCCCCGCCTCGTTCGTGATCACGTAGGCCACCTTCTGCGGCACTTCTTTTAACATATCGACGATCACCTGCTCCGATTCCCGGGAGGCGGTGCCGTTCCCGAGAGAGATCAGCGTGATCCCGTACTTGTCGATCAGCTTCTTTACCGTATCCTTTGCCGCCCGGATTTTCGCCTCGTTCGTCGGCGCGGTCGGATACACGACCGTCGTGTCAAGCACTTTTCCGGTCGCGTCCACAACCGTCAGCTTGCAGCCGGTGCGGAACGCCGGATCCCAGCCGAGCACGACCTGCCCCGCGATCGGAGGCTGCAGAAGCAGCTGCTCCAGATTTTTCCCAAACACGGCGATCGCGCCGTCCTCCGCCTTCTCCGTCAGCTCATTGCGGATCTCCCGCTCAATCGCCGGGGCGATCAGGCGCTTGTAGCTGTCCTCCACAACCTCGCGCAGCACCGGGGACGTATACGGATTGTCTTTCTTTATCACCCTTTTTTGCAGATAGAGCAGAATCTTATCCTCAGGAGCCTCAACCTTCACCGTGAGGAATTTCTCCTTCTCCCCGCGGTTCAGCGCGAGAATCCGGTGCCCTGCCGCCTTCGCCGCCGGTTCCGAATAATGATAATACATCTCATAGACCGACTGCGCCTTTTCATCCTTCGCCTCGCTCGTCAGAAGTCCTTCCGCCATCGTCATGCTGCGGATCCTGCTGCGGCAGTCCGCCTCATCGGAGACGGCTTCCGCGAGAATATCCTTCGCCCCGGCAAGCGCGTCCTCCGCCGTGGATACTCCCTTTTCTTCCGATACGTACGCCTCCGCTTCCTCAAGCGCCGGCCTTTTCAGCGACTGCAGAAGAATCAGGTTCGCCAGCGGCTCCAGACCTTTTTCTTTCGCGATCGTGGCCCTCGTCCTCCGCTTTGGGCGGTACGGGCGGTACAGATCCTCCACCACGACCAGCGTCTGCGCTTCCTCGATCTGCTTACGGAGCTCCGGCGTCAGCTTTCCCTGCTCCTCGATCACGGAAATTACCTGCGCTTTCTTCTCCTCAAGATTGCGCAGATAAGCGAGACGCTCATTCAGCTTTCTGAGCACCTCATCGTTCAGTTCTCCGGTCGCCTCCTTACGGTAACGCGCGATAAAAGGGATCGTGTTTCCCTCGTCGATCAGCTTCACGGCCGCTTCCGCCTGCCAGGGCTTTACGGCAAGTTCCTGCGCCAGTGTCTTTATAATATCCATATCCTGTAATTTCCTCTCCTTTTACACGGAAACACGGCATGACCGAAATCATACCGCGCTCCGACTGCAATCTGAACTTGTTTTACCGGACACCGCTTTGGCGGATGTCCCTGCAACTCCTGCTCTATCCTCTCTCTGTCTGTATGAATCCTGCATCCGTCATTCCACAGATCAGATTCCGCATACTATGACTCAGTTAGAAGTACTCAGATACCTCTCAATCCTTTTCACCGCTTCAGCCTCGTCTGCACCGTCCGCAGATACAACAACTGTCTCGCCAGTTAAAAGCCCAAGTGTCATCATTCCCATAATGCTCTTCGCATTAACATTTTTTCCGCCTCTGCTTTCCACATGAATCTCACTTACAAACTGGCTTGCTACCTGTACAAGCATAGCTACGGGTCTTGCCTCCAGTCCATTGGCAAGCTGGATTGTAATTTCTTTCTTAGTCATAATAGTTCTCCTCCTAGTTTTGCCTTAGCTCCTCCGCCATCCTGCCAAGTTTCCGCAGACGATGGTTTACGCCGGATTTGCCAACCGCCGGTGTCAGCATCGCACCGAGCTCTTTCAGCGTCGCATCCGGGTTCTCCAGACGAAGCTTTGCGATATCCGCAAGATTGTCCGGGAGAGAATCAAGTCCCCGGACTCTCTGAAGATACCGTATATCTTCCACTTGCTTTACTGCCGCGCTCACTGTCTTGTTGATATTTGCCGCTTCACAGTTTACCTTGCGGTTCACCGCGTTGCGCATCTCACGGACGATCCTGATGTTCTCAAGCTCCATCAGGGACACATGCGCCTCCATGATGTTCAGCATATCAACAATCTGAGCTCCTTCTTTAATATAAACGATATGGTACTTTTTACGCTGCACAATCCTGGCATCCGGTCCGAACGGATGGATCAGTACCAACAGCTGTTCCGCTCTGGCACGCGAAGAACAGGCTATTTCAAAATGATACGATTTCACCGGATCGCTGATGGAGCCGGCCGCCAGAAAAGCGCCGCGGATAAAAGCTCTCCTGCAGCAGGAATTCTGCACCAGAAGCTGGTTCGCCGGCGATACCTGCTCCACGACTTCCCCATCATCCTGAAGCAGCTTCAAAGCCTGCAGAACTCTCCTCGCATCCTCATGCTGCCTGACCAGTATCGTAAATACACGATTGCCCCGTGCATCCCTTTTCTGAAGGCGCACGGAAACATCACTACATATATTAAATGTTTTTTGCAATAATGTAAAGCACTTTCTTGCGACAGCTGGATTTTCTGTATGGATTTTTAACGAATATCTGTCTGATGCTGAAATTATGACGGAACCGCACATACCGACCAGAGCCGCGAGTTCGGCGATCTGACAGTGCCGCGCCGCGCTGACCTGACGGGACAGCTCCTCTTTTACATCACTGGAAAACGACATCTTCCTCACCCCGTTCTCACGCCCGCCGGGACAGTGTATGTGCAGACTGTGGCCTTTGCGCGCACTGCTTTGTATTCGCGCACTTTATATTCGCGCGCCGCTTCGTATTATGCTTCGTCCTCAAATTCTCCGATCATCCGGATCTCGGGCTCCAGCATCACGCCGTATTTTCTGTAAACAATGTCCTGCACTTCCCGGATCAGTCCCCGCACATCGGCTGCCGACGCATTCCCTTTATTGACCAGAAAACCGCAGTGTTTTTCGGAAACCTGCGCGCCGCCTCTGGAATATCCCCTCAGACCGGCATCCATGATCAGCTTTCCCGCAAAATATCCCTCGGGCCGTTTGAAGGTACTGCCCGCGCTCGGCACGTCAAGCGGCTGCTTTGACACCCGCTGCTCTTTCAGTTCCTCCATCCTTTCAAGGATCAGACGCGGATCAGCCGGCGCAAGGCGGATGCATGCCTCAAGCACGATATACCGTTTCTTTTCCACGACGCTGGTGCGGTAACCCATCTCAAGCTCATCCACATCAAGTTTTCTGATTTCGCCTTCGGCGGTCAGCACACGCGCCCACTGCAGCACATCTTTTATCTCGCCGCCGTACGCCCCGGCATTCATCATCACAGCCCCGCCGAGCGTTCCCGGTATGCCGGAGGCAAATTCCAGGCCGGAAAGGCCGCGGGCAAGCGCCTGTTTCGCCAGTGTCGAAAGAAGAACCCCGCTCTTTGCCGTCACCAGCTCCCCCTCAAAGGACACTTCGCTGTGATTCCGGAAGATCTGGAGAATTACCCCGCGGAATCCTCTGTCGGAGACAAGCAGATTGCTCCCGTTCCCAATGATATAAAACGGCACTTTTTCTTTGCGGCACAGCCGCACTGTTTCACAGATCGCTTCCTCCGATTCCGGCGCCGCGAAAAAGTCCGCCGGGCCTCCGATCCGAAAAGTCGTATGTTTTTTCATCGGCTCGTCTTTCCATATATGGCCGGCTCCGGCAGCACGTTCAAGTGCCTCATATAAACTCTGCATAGATCCTCCCTCTTTGTCCCAATCAGTCTGTCAGTCATTTTATAACCCGGCAGGCCCCTTTTTCGGGCAGCGGGGTATCTGTTTCGCATTTTGTTTCTTTCATTCCGGATTTACTTCGCGTTTTTCCTGTCAGTCAGTATCCCGCTGCAGCGGATGCTTTCAACGACCTCTTTCAGTCCCTGCTCCGGAAGGACAAGCGCCATGCGCACATATCCCTCCCCCAGACTTCCGAAGCTGCTGCCAGGAACACAGATCACACCGGACCGCTCCATCAGCTCCAGGCAGAACTGCATGGAATCCGTCCACCCCTTCGGCAGCGGAGCCCAGACAAACATCGTACCCTCGCTGTCCGGCACCTCCCAGCCGATATCGCGCAGGCCCTGGCAGAGCGTGTGGTTCCTCGCCTCATACTCTCTGCACTGCCTGATCACGCCGTCAAACGGTCCGGTCAGCGCCGCGATCGCTCCGTACTGCACCGGAAGGAAAGTCCCGTAGTCAAACTGCGTCCGAAGCGCCTTGAATTTCTGTATAATCTCCCGGTTCCCAAGCGCGAAGGACGCGCGCGCTCCTGTATAATTGAACGTCTTGGAGAGCGAGTAAAACTCGATCCCGACATCCATCGCGCCTTCGAGCGAGAGGAACGAGATTCCCTTCTTTCCTCCAAAAATCAGATCCGCGTAGGCATTGTCATGCAGGATAATGATCTCATATTTTTTCGCGAACGTGATCAGATCACGGTAGAACGACTCCGGCGCCGTTTTACAGACCGGGTTCCCCGGATAATTGATCACCATAAACCTTGCCCTGCGCGCGATATCCTCCGGGATTTCATCGAGCCTGGGCAGATAGTCATTTTCCGAAAGCAGCGGATATTCCCATACACTGGCGTCACAGAGCTGCGGGCCGACGCTGAAGATCGGATACCCCGGATTCGGAACAAGCACCAGCTCGCCGGGATCACACAGCGCCCATGCCAGATGCGCCATGCCTTCCTGAGACCCGTAGAGCAGCATGATCTCAGACTGATCCAGCCCCAGACCGAATCTCCTTTTGAAAAATCCCTGCGCCGCCTCAAGCAGCTCTGGCAGCTCCGAAAGAGCATACCTGTAATTCTCTGGCTTCTTCGCAGCCTCGCTCACCGCGTCCATGATGTGCTGCGCCGGCTTGAAATCCGGCGTCCCCACGGAAAGATTGTAGATCGTCATACCCCTTTGGGTCAGCTCTTTCTTTTTCGCGTCCAGAGCCGCAAAAATACTCTCCTCAAGTCTCAACGCCTTCTCTGAGAAATGTAACTGCATTTATATTTTCCTCCAAACTATATGTTTTCATCCTCTGATATATTCACGCGGACGTCCGCATCTTCCCTGTACCCGGGCACGTCGGCATCTTCGCAGAGCCCCGTGTCTCCTTCATGCACGGATGTACTGGCATCCCCATAAAGCCCCGTGTCTTTCCACGCATCCTCGGACGCCTCATCTTCCAGGCGGCGCTCATATCCTTCTTCGTCCGCCGCAGGTCCTTCTTCCAGCTTTGTCCCGCCGGCTTCTTCCTCCGCCGGATGCGGCACTTTCCACGCCTTCTGATACCTTCCGGCACTCCTGCGCTCGAGATTTCCCGACACAAGATACAGAATAATGCACAGAACGCTCAGAAAGCTGCCCGTCCAAAGTCCGGACGGCGTATATTTCATTTCCACGGTATGTCTGCCCTCGCCAAGCGACAGCCCTGTGAGAGCCTTTCCGATGCTCACATACTCTGTCTTTTTCCCATCAACCCGGATCGTCCAGCCCGTATCATAGGGGATTGTCAGCAGGAGCGTTCCCGCTTCCCGCACGTCGATATCTCCTTTCACCCGATTTCCGGACACACTCAGATTTTCAAGCTGGCTCTCAGACAGCTTATTGACCACCTGCTGATAGGCATCGTTCGCGCAGGTATAAACCTCGGCCTCCACCGGAGACTGATTTTCATTCAGCGTAACTGTAAAGTCAGCCATGTCGTTTGAAGCGGTTCTGTTGACGACATAGAGATGATCCGTATAGGTGCTGTAGGTTTTCGAGTACTCCGGCGTATGCAGATCAATATCCGATACCCTGGTATCTATGCAGAGATAAACCTGCTTGTTCTCGGGAATCAGAATTCCGTAATTTCCGCCGTCCTCCATCGTGATATAGCGGTCAAGCACAAAGATCGGATCGAGTCCCGTCGCCAGGGTCACAAAGCTGTTCTGCACCTGCAGCGGTTCTGACGCCTCGATATCCCACTGGCGGATCGAATCCTTCACCATAAAGCCGAGCGAGAGCGCGTTGCTGTTTTTGTAGAGCGCGAGCTCCCCGTCCTCCCCGATCTTTCCAAACTGATACATGGTATCCGCCACTTTTGAAGGGGAAGCCACATATTTGATCCCAAATACGTCATTCATCAGCTTTGTCACGCCGAGATACCCGTTTTTGTTCGTCCTGGCCTCAATCCCCAGCGCGTCGCAGAAATCAATCACCGACTCCTGCATCGTGGAATTAAACATGACAAGCGCGTTGCCGCCCACGAACATCGTCACGTTTCTCATCCTCTGCCGGTCCACCTCGCTGCGGAAAAAGGTGTTGTCCTGCTGCCGGTTCATCATCGCCTGCCAGGAAATCTGATCCGCCACGTACATGCTTCTCGTCACGCCGCCGTTTGCCAGTATCCCGTGGATCCCGTTCGCGGAAGCCTCCGCCAGCGCGGCCACCGAGAGAATTCCGCAGTAAAGCGCCGGTTTCCCCGCGATCGCGTACCGTCCCAGAAGCAGCAGGCCGAACCAGAGTACCAGAATCCCGAACGTGATGAAACACACGGAATCCTGCACCTCCCCGAACCCGGTCACATAGACATACCCCACGAAAGCGGCCGGCAGCGCAAACGAAAGCAGCAGCTTCGGAAAACGGTAGCCGCGGATATGCCCGAGCGCATCGTACGCCATCACCAGAAGAACCGCAATATAGATGAACGCGAACCTGTTCGGAAGCCCGTTCTGGACATGGAAGCCATGCCAGATATAATTCAGGATATTCAGCGCAAACGAAAGCAGAAACAGCCCTGCCAGAGCGTAGTGCGCCAGCCTCTCCCGCAGGCGGATTCTGGAATCAAACAGATACAGCACCGCGAGCAGAACCGTCGAAACGCCGCAGTACGCGTTCAGTCCCACCTGCGTATTGGAAATGTTGAGCGGCTCAAGAAACACAAAATGGTTCAGCATCATCTCAAAAAAGTTCGTGTAGAACCGGACCGTCGTCGGAAAACTGTTCCCCTGCATGGATTCCGATACGGAAAGTCCCAGAAATGCCGGCACGAGCACAAGGGCCGCCAGCCCGCCGGCCAGCAGAGCATACCAGCTAAATGTCAGTCCGCTGTAAAGCACGCCCCGGAAGGTGATCCTCTTCGCGCTGATCCACCGCACAAGAAAATACAGGCACGAAAAAATGCAGAGCATGAATCCGATGTAATAGTTGCACCACAGACCGTAAAACAGGGAAATGCAAAACAGCTTCCCGCTTTTTCCGTCCACAATCCGTTCGATGCCGTACATGATCAGCGGAAGCACCGCGATGCTGTCCAGCCACATCAGGTTAAAATAATATCCGATTATATAATTGCTCAGCGCGTACATGACCCCGAATACCGCCGGCAGATATCTGCGTTCGGGATCCCTCTGATGCAGATACCAGGAAAAGAAGCCTCCGCAAAGTCCGATCCTCAGCCAGATGACAAAATCCATGAAATCGCAGACATGCTCCATCGGGATCAGCACCATCAGCAGATTGACAGGGCTCGCGAGGTAATAGGCGTAAGTTGACCAGAAATTATATCCGAGTCCTCCCGAAAACGAATAGAGCAGCGATTCGCTGTTCGCCAGCTTTCGGTGCAGATCCGTA
The DNA here is from genome assembly GCA_947594335.1 of uncultured Lachnospiraceae bacterium. Classification (GTDB taxonomy): domain Bacteria; phylum Bacillota; class Clostridia; order Lachnospirales; family Lachnospiraceae; genus Choladousia. Next base: position 10,901 of record CANQEC010000016.1, on the reverse strand, counting down.
TAAAAAGGAAGATACTGATGCAGGGAATCAACAATCAGAAGCGTTTTATCCCCGAACGGCCAGATGCCGTGAGCGACAAAGCCGATCCCCGCGACCAGGGCGGACAGCAAAAATCCCGCCAGGAAATATCTGCGCGAGATTCTCTTCCTTTCGAGCACTTCCCCGTCTTCGTTCTCATCCCTGTCCCGAAACACAAAAAACCTGCTGATCACATAATTGAGCAGCAAGACAACCACCTGGATCACGCATTTTGCCGCCAGATCATTCATTCCCCAGATGCAGCAAAGAAGCAGTGTCCCGAGGATTTCCACCAGCATCGTCCCAAGCCTCATGCCGACAAAGCCTGTCATCTCCCTCAGAAGCTCTTTTGCGGAACCTGCTCTGTGCTCAAATACAAACAGCTTGTTCACAACATACGCAAACAGAATCGCGCATGAAATTGAGATCAGGCTGGCTGTCGTGATATCCATGTGCAGAAATCTTGTGAGTACAAAATACAGCACAAGATTGATCATCGTCGTGCATCCGCCGAAAAAGATATAGCGAACCGCCTGATTTTGATATATTTTTTTCATAATATGATCTCCCGTCCCAGACAAAATGAATAGATCTCTCTGCGCTTCACTTTATGTCCGGTCAGCCGTCCCAAAGCAGCCGCATAGCAGGCAAGCTGCGGACGGTATTTTTCTGCAAGTGTGCGCGGACTGCGGACATGATCCGTTTTGTAGTCCAGCAGCACAATCTCCCCGTCGTCTTCATAGAAGAAAGCGTCTATAATCCCCTGCACGAGAACCGTTTCCCGCGGATTCCAGTCTTCCCGTATCTTATTCGCCGGCACGCCGATGACAAACGGCTGTTCCCGAAACAGCCGCCCCGCTTTTGACGCCGCGGCCATCCGTTTCCCTATATCCGACTCCAGAAACGCGCGGATCTCATTCATGTTCAGACTGCTCCCCTCTTCCCGGGTCATTTTACCACACTTTATCAGTTCTTCCAACTGTATTTCTGCAGGTTCTTTCATGGAAAAATCAAGATTCTGCATAAAAACGTGGTATACAGTGCCGCGCGCGGCGCCCTCGGGCTTCGTCTTCTCCCGAAAAGCCGGGACGATGGGAACCACCTCGGTTTGTTCGGCAGGCTGTTCCCCCTCCCGCACGCGAAACCTTTCCGTATCATCACCGTAAAGCTGCTCCGCATCCTCCTCTCTCTCCTGCGACATGCGCTTCAGCTCGGAGACGGACAGCTTTCCGCAGATCTCCCTGTCCTTTTCATAAGGATATTCCGCGCGGAACGTGCGTTCCAGATACCCGGCAGCCTTCTCGTCACAGCAGACGGACAGATCCATTTCAAGCAGCTTTTTCAGGCGGAGAGCGTCCTGATCCTCATCATACATCCTGCGCAGACTCTGTCCGCCGGGATCCAGAAGCACACAGCGGAATCTGGACAGCTCTGTCCCGTTTCCATGTCCTGCCGCCCCGTCTTTTTGTTTTTCAGCCTCGGGCGAATCCCCGTCTGTGCATGCGCCGCCGCAGGCAGGCGGTTCCATCTCCACGCCGCTCCAGCAGGCCGCGTCCGGATGTCTCCAGAGAGCCGGCAGGATCCAGTCCAGATAAGAAGACGCCGATGAAAGTCTCGCGTAGGACAGCGCCCGCCTGCTTCTGCCCCCCACAGAGCAGCAGCTTCTCAGCTTCTTTTCGAAATCATCCGTCGTCCCCGTCAGAATCAGCTTTTCTTTCGCGCGCGTCATCGCGACATACAGGACCCTCAGTTCTTCCCCGAGATTTTCCTGGAGATTCCGACGCTGGATCACCCTCTTTAAAAGATTCGGCGACTTCAGCCTGCGGACGGGATCCGCAAAATCGCACCCGATGCCGAACTCCGAATGCAGCACAACGCTGCTTCGCATGTCCGCCGTATTAAAGCTTTTGCCGAGGCCGCTCACAAACACGACCGGAAATTCCAGGCCCTTGCTCTTGTGAATACTCATGATGCGGACCACATCCTCCGCTTCTCCGCCAGTGCCTGCTTCTCCGAAATCGATCTCATATTTCCGCAGGTTTTCAATATACCGCATAAAATGGTACAGCCCCCGGTAGCTTGACGACTCGTAGGCGATGGCCTTTTCCACAAGCATGTCGAGGTTTGCTTTTCTCTGCGCCCCCGCAGGCAGCGCAGACACATACGCCCCGTACCCTGTCACATCCAGGATTTCCCAGAGAAGCAGGTGGACCGGCGTGTGCGTCGTCTTCGCACGAAGGCTCTCATAGGTGTCAAAAAAAGCGCGCAGCTTCTGACAAATTCTGATTTCTTCTGCGTTCCGCCGCTTTTTTGTCCCTTCAGGCTCCTCCTTTAAAGTTTCCTCCTGCTCCCCCTGCTCCAGAAATCTGCGGCAGCAGTCATAAAAATAATATTCCTCCGTGCGCGCGCGAATGATCGCCAGCTCCTCGTCCGCAAAGCCTCCGATCGCGCTGCGGAGCACCGCCGCAAGCGGAATGTCCTGCACGGGATTATCCAGAATCTGAAGGTACGAGAGCACAACCTTTACCTCGGCCGCTGAAAAATAGCCCGTCCGCATCCCGGTAAAACAGGGAATCCCCATATCCTGAAGAACCTCCCGGAAGGTTTCCGCCCATCCGGAGACCGTCCTCAGCAGGATCACGATATCGCGCCATGAAACCGGACGGTACGCTCCGAGCTCCGGATCCCAGACTTTTTCGCGTCCGACAATCTCAAGAATCCTCTGCCCGACAAATTCCGCCTCTTCTTCCTGCTTATTCGCGGCGCTTCCGGCCGCCGCAGAGCTCTTTTCCCCGGAAGCTCCTTCTGCTCCTTTCGGGGCAGAATCTGCGGCGGAACTTTTCAGGGCGGACATTCCCGAGCCATCCGGCATCTGCGACTCATCCGCGGTTTCCGTCCGGCCGCCGCCGCTCCGGTCAAGAAGAATCACCTCGACAGGCAGAAAATCCTGGCTGGCTCCCTCTTCGAACCGGGCGCCGCAGCTAAGCTCGGCATCCGAATCGTACTCAATGCCGCCAAGCTCCTTTGTCATGATCTGCCGGAAAATATAATTGACTCCCTCAAGCACCTCCGGCCGGCTCCTGAAATTTTTGTGCAGATCGATTCTGCGGCAGCCATCGTCATCCGTCTGCGCATACCGGCTGTATTTTTCCATGAACAGTTCCGGTCTTGCCATGCGGAACCGGTAAATGCTCTGCTTGACATCCCCCACCATAAAGCGGTTGCGGATTCCGCGCCCGGCCCCTGCCACGCTCTCAAGGATCAGCTCCTGCACGAGATTGCTGTCCTGATATTCATCGGTCATGATCTCCTCGAACACTTCAGCATACTCCAGGGCCGCAGCCGTGGGAACGGCTTTTTTCCCTTCTCTTTTCAGGAGAATGTCGAGCGCGAAATGCTCAAGATCACTGAAATCAAGCTGATTCTTCTCTTCCTTCTTTTGGGCAAGCCTCTCCTGGAACCGCTTCGTCAGCTTTGCCAGCATCCGCACGATCTTTCCGCTCTCATAAAATTCTTTTTCCAGGATCCCTGGATCCGCGTAAAAATACCGGCTGCGGATGCCGCTGACCTCCTTCTTTATCTGATTTCTGATCTCCTGCACCCGCTGCTTTTTCTCCTCGGATACCGTTTTATCCCGAACCGCCGCCAGCCGCGCAAAGCTTTCCATACGCCCGAAAGCCTCCGCGAGCGATCTGTAATCCTCCGCTTCTTCCAGCGCCCCAAGAAGATGGCGGTCGCTCTCGAGCGCTTTCAGATACGTATGCGGCCCATCCGGTTCCCCGGCGATCCGGACAGCCTCGCAAAGCTCTTCCTGCATATCCTCCAGGACATGGTGAACGTCCTGCGTCAGAAAATCCAGCCAGGGAGGTTCTCCCTTTGCGCCCCCTTCTTTTTCATTCCCTGAAAAGTCTCCGCCGGACAGACCGTCCTTTCCTGCCGCGCTCTCTTCCTTTTCGTCCCCCGAAAAATCTCCGCCGGGCTGTTCGTACATCCGGCAGCACTCATCCAGCCACTCGCCGGGCCAGGGATGCGCCAGCGAGAAGCGATGCAGCTGCAGGATCAGTTCCTCCGCCGGAGCGTCGCTCTTTCCCGGCACGATACATTCCAGAAACTCGTGAAATTCAGGATCCCCCTGCTCATATGCCTCATCCAGAACCTCGCTTACCGTATCCTGCTCCAGCATCCGGCACTCTCCTTCATCCGCGACCCGAAACCCCGGATCAAGGCCGATCGTATGAAAATGACTGCGCAACACCTGCAGACAGAAGCTGTGTATCGTCGTGATGTTCGCGTGATGGATCAGCACAAGCTGCTTCTGCAGATGGACATTATCCGGCTCCTCCTGCGCGCGCAGGGCAAGCGCGTCGCGGATGCGCTCCCGCATCTCTGCCGCCGCCGCGTTTGTGAACGTCACCACAAGCAGCCGGTCAATATCCACCGGATCCGCCGGATCCGTGATGCGCGAAAGAATACGCTCCACCAGAACCGCCGTTTTCCCGGAGCCCGCCGCGGCCGAAACCAGCACATTTCTGCCGCGCACTTCTATCACCTGTCTCTGTTCCTCAGTCCACGTCACCGGCATATCCTTTACCCTCTCTTCCATAAATTCCGCGCCCGCCTGCGCCGTCCCCGGCGTCCTGCAGTTTCCTGCGCCCGTCTGCACTGTCCCAGGCATCCCGCAGCTTTTCGCTTTCTTCCGTCTCATCCCGGACGTCCTGCTGATCCCCGCTTCTTTCCATCTCATCCCGGACGTCCTGCTGACCTCCGCTTCTTTCCGTCTCATCCCCGGCGTCCTGCTGTTCTTCGCTTCCTTCCGCGCAGATCCGCTCCCACGCCTCTTCCTTTGACATTCCTTTCAGCCTTTTCTCACACTCTCCCGGCAGCTTTCTGTCAAACCCGCACACCTGACTGTATTCACAGAAATCACAGGCCGACTCTTTGTCGTCCGCCGCCGGCCGGGCGCTGATCTCGCCCCCCATGATCCGCTCGCCGGTTTCCTTCAGCTTTTTTCTGACAAACCTGGAGGCCGCCGCAAACTGCTCTGTTGATATGGCGCTGGAACCCGCCTTCAGCGAACCGTCCTTTTTGAAAGCCGCGGGCACAAAGAGCGAATCGCTTCCGATCCCCTGATCAAGTGTCTGCAGGATCATGCGGTCGCTGTTGACAATGCCGTCCGGCTTCAGTTTTTTCAGAAGCATCTCAAAAATCTGGTCCTCCGTCTGATAAACGTCCCCGCTCAGCATCGGGTCCTGCATGCGGTAATAAAAGATTCCGGCCGGAACCGTCTGCTTTCCCCGGCTCAGCCGCTGTTCCATTTCGAGCGCGGCGTTCAGATAGACAAGAAGCTGGAGCTGCAGCCCGTAGTACAGGGAAACCGGATCAAACTGGGCCATGCCCGATTTATAGTCGATGACCTTGACGTAAACCGTATCCTCCGTCTCATACGTGTCTATCCGGTCTATCCGGCCCTGAAGGTGCATTTTCCCTCCGTCAAAAAGCTCCACCTTCACTGCCTCAAGACCGCGCACGTCGGAAAACGATATCTCAAAGCTGCGCGGCGTGTAGCTGCCCGCGAGAAGCTGCCGATGCAGAGCCCACACGCTTCTGTTCATGATTCTCTTTACTCTCCGGATCGTATATCTTGAGCGTTCGCTGTCGTGCAGCACTTTCCCGCCGTATTCCTGCGTGATCTCATTGACGCACTGTTCCATCCACTCCCGCTGCACATCCGCCGGAATCGTTTTCCAGTCGTACGGGCCGGCCTGCAGTCTTTTTGAAAACAGCTCCATCGCCCGGTGAAAAATGATGCCGAGATCCACAGGTCTGACCCCGTGCAGCTCCCGCTCCTTAAGGCGCAGGCCGTACGCGGCAAAATGCGCAAACGCGCAGGCCGCGAACTGTTCCAGCCGGGTCACGCTGTTCTCAAGCACCTCCCCGTACAGCTCCTTTGACGTCGTATAGGACAGGCGCTCGGACCTTCCGCGCAGAAACGCCGCCCGCGTCAGCTCCCGTACCCTCCCGCTGTATTCCTCATTGAGCAGATACGTGCGGTACAGCTCTTTCCATTCGGCCGTCTCCTTTCCCTCCCGCGCCGCCCGCAAACCGGCCGTCAGATACTCCATTCCGTTCTGAGGATCTGTCACCTGGAGCAGCGAGTTCTGCAGCTCGTCCTCCTTTATCACGGGAATATCCGGGAACAGTCTGCGTATGACCTGCACAAGGTAGGAAGGCCGCATCATTGTCCCGTCGCTGCCGCTCTGGCACCACGACAGATACAGTCCGTCCTGCGGTTTTGTAAGATTCTGATACAGATAAAATCTCTGCGTATAGCCGTCCTCCCTCCCGGTCGGCGCAAGGTCGGCGCCGCAGTCCCGGAGGATCTCCCGTTCCATATCGGAAACGATCCCTCCTTTATCGCTGCGGGCGGGAACCCAGCCGTCGTTCAGGCCAAGGAAAAACAGGATCTTCACATGGGAGAGACGCGTCCTCTCGATATCGCCGATCTGCACCTGATCGATCCCCGGAGGTATGATCCCGACCCTGGCTTCCGCAAACCCCGCGTCCAGAATATCCGAAAATTCTTCTGCCGTAACCTTTTCCTCCCCAAGCAGCTCCACCATCTCGTCGAGCAGGCCGATCAGTATTCCGTAAATCTGGCTGTACTCTTTCGCTTTTTCCCGCTCCCCTCTCTGGGCAAACAAAAGCTCCTGATCCTTCAGCTTCTGCTGCAGTCCGCATGCGGTCAGAAGTTCGTACAGAGCGTCCGCGCGTTCCCGCAGAGATGCTTCGGGCGCGCGCATCCTCGCGGCAAAGCTGCCGAACTGTTCCACGAATCTCTCCCGGTAAGTATTGCAGATCTCCGCCTCCTCATTCATCTTTCCGGGCGCATGCCAGCTCCAGGGCTGTTCCCAGCGGCTTCTTCCCCGTATGCCTGAGGCCAGAAGAAAATTTTCCAGGCGGTCTGTCTCCTCACAGGTAAACCCCGCCATTCCGGTGCGCAGATGGCGGATCACCGTCTCCGCGGAAAAATCCTGCACCGCGGCCGCCAGAGCGCTGCGGACAAATTCAAGACACGGATTCAGAAGTATATGCCGCGTTTGATCAATAAAAGCCGGAATTTTGTACAGGGCAAATATTTTTTTCACATAATTGTCATAGGAAGAGAGATTTCCCGTGATGACCGCGATATCCTGATATCTGTATCCCCGCTCTTTTACAAGAAGGCTGATCGTCCGGGCCGCAAAAGAAACTTCTCCGGCGGGACTGGCCGAAACGTGAAGCGATATTTCCTTTGCATCCGCCGGGGCGTTTTCTCTGTCCTCCTTCTCCCGCAAAGAACGCGCGTATTCTCTGCTTCCGGCAGGCCGGAACAGATTCTGCTCCAGCTCGTACAGCTGCCCTCCTTTTCTGAAGCGGGGCAGTTTGTTTCGCCCCAGGATCACAGGTTCCTGAATTTCAAATGGCCTCTCGCTGTCTTTTGATGCGCGGCGCGCCGTCTCCAGCAGCGCATGAATCGTCTTTTTGCTGAGCGCGAACAGCTCATGCTCTTCAAAGGCCCCGCTCCATGATTCCCTCGCGTCGATCGTCACCGTGATATAGAGCTGCGGCGATAAACGCATCAGTTCCTCCAGCACATTAAGCTGCGAGGGAGTAAACCCCGTAAACCCGTCAAACGCAAGCGTGCTGCGGCGAAGCAGCTTTGAATGGCCGGCAAGCCTGCGCAGGACATCCAGAAGCTCCTCCGGTTTCAGAAATTTCTCTCTCTGGTATTCCAGAAACGCGTGGTAGAGCTTTTTGATATCCGCAAGCTTTGCCGAAAGCAGCGGCCGGTTCTGCACGCGCTCTGCCAGACGCTCAAGCTCCTCCTCCGTCACCTCATACTGCATCAGCTCGGAGAGAATCGATTTCACCTCGGAGACGTAGCCGGTCCGGTTCATCCTGCTGCCGAGTACAGGAAGCTCGCTTTCCAGCTCGATCGCCAGGCGGCGGATCATAAGATTCTTGCCCGTCTCTGTCAGGACCATGCGCCTGTCCCCGCCTGTCTCCTCAAAGATACGGTGCGCAAGCCGCGGAAAACTCAGCACGTCGATATTCATGATACCCTTTTTCGGATGCAGCATCACCAGTTCCTTCTGCGTCTGCATCGTGAACTGTTCAGGCACGATCATCATAAAATTCTGCTCGGGATGCTGCAGCGACTCCTTTATGATCCTCTGACACAGAGCATAGGACTTTCCGCTTCCTGAATTGCCGAGAATTAACCGAAGAGACATACGGCATACGCTCCTTTCAACTTTTCTTTGCTTTTCTGATGCATATATGTTATAATAATGAGAATATCTTCTTTTTCACCTGTTGTCTGTATGGATTGTATTCTGACCGTCGGGCCGGCTCCTGATCCGTGCGGCAGCTTTCAGTCAGTAAAGGGGTTGTTTTTTTATGAAAGTGCTTGAATCAGCGGAAAATTATCTGGAAACCATTCTGATCCTCCACGAACGTCTCCCTCAGGTACGTTCCATCGACATCGTGAACGAGCTTGGATTTTCCAAGCCCAGCGTCAGCGTCGCCATGAAGGGACTTCGTGAGAAAGGACTGATCCTTATGGACTCCGACGGATATATCACACTCACAGATGACGGGCGCGAGATCGCCGAAATGATCTACGAGCGTCACAAGCTGCTCAGCAAATGGCTCGCCTGGCTCGGCGTGGACGAGGAGACCGCCGTCGAGGATGCCTGCAGGATTGAGCATGTCGTCAGCAAAAAGAGCTTTGAAAAGCTCAAGCAGCATATTCTCGCGGAGATGGACTGATGCGTCAGCAGCTGGTTTCCATGCCCGGGCCTGCGCAAAAAGGCAGGATCTCTTCGGGACGGCCATCAAAGGCGTCCGCCCGGAGATGCTCCTGCCTTTGCAGTTTCCGGTATTACACGCTGCCGCAGGCAGCACATCCGATCTCAGTTCTGATTATCATTCGGCGTATAGTGTACGCGTATTTTTATATCCTGATTATAATTGCCGAATCCTGCCCCGTAAAGAACCAGCCCTCCCGTATAGAGGCTGTTCTCCTCCACCGCAAAGCGGAAACGGATATCGCTGCTGTCGTCCAGATGAAAATCATCAAGGCCGACATCGGAAATCTTCAGCCCGTCAAGAAAGGTTCCTTTTGAATTCACCACGATCATTTTCAGAAGTCCGTACTGCCGCGCGTGCGCCGGCCACCAGACCGGGGTATAGATGCCTTTGACGCCCCCCATATCTCCCAGGCTGAGCCAGCTGCCGAGGCGCTTTCCGTTCAGGCAGAACACGATATCCGCCTGAGAATCCGGACCGATCCCCGTATGTTCCGACGAGATCTCAAAACAGAATGTGAGCTGGCTGATCTTCTGCCCCGGGGAAAGCATGTTCGGAATCCGGTATTCCACATAGCCTTCCCGAAACCACAGGATGCCCGCCTGCAGCCGCTTGGGATGGGCAAAATACCGCGGATCATTCGCCTCCCCGATCATGCTGTAGCCGTTCGCAAGCCCGCATTCGGGGCGGACCGAATAATCACTGAAATGTCCCACCCGCAGTTCGGTCTCATAAACCCTGATATCCCCCGTATCCTCCGCTCCGCCGATACTGAGCAGAAGCTGGCTGATCTTCAGGCTGCATTTTTTCTGATTCCCATGTCCCGTATATTCGGAAACAGTCTCAATGATCCCGCAGTCCTCAAGGCGTCTGATATGGGCAGTCAGCGCACCGTTCGTAAGCTGGAGCGCCGACGCCAGTTCATTCATGTTCATCTCACCGCGGACGGACAGCAGTTCAACGATTTTCATCCGCACATCCGATCCCAGCGTCTTGAAAATTCCCAGTCCTTCCTCCAGGCTCCTGATGTGAAGCATGATCCGCACCTCTTTTCTAAGCTTTCATGCCGGGCACTACCATGAATAAAAGCCCACGGGGCGCTTCGTGTTTTCGCACTCTCGCACCCCTGCCCATATTCACAAACCATGCTGCGCGTCCCAAATCACAAGCTCGTCTCCCTCCCGGATCACGCCCCCATGAAGTACGCGCGTAAACACGCCTTCCCGCGGCATGATGCAGTCTCCCATGATCTTATAGATCTCGCAGCCGCTGTGGCATTCTTTCCCGATCTGCGTCAGTTCCAGCACAACATCGTTGCAGACAAATCTTGTGCCGATCGGCAGGCTTTTGAAATCAATGCCGCTGACAATCAGATTTTCCCCGAACGCGCCGTCCTCTACGGGCGCGCCCTTTGCCTTGAACGCTTCGATCTTCTCATAGGAAAGCAGGCTCACCTGGCGGTGCCACCGGCCTGCGTGCGCATCCTTCTCAATTCCGAAATCCTCAAGAAACACTGCCTCATGAACGTTTTTCTTCTGTGTCCCCTTTTTCTCGCTGATGCATACAGCCATAACTTTACCCATCTATGATACCTCTTTGATCAGAATGATTAAACTTTCCTGTCATAATACCACCTTTTGGGGGAATACCGCAAGTACAAAACACGCGGTCAGATCAGTCCGAAATATCTGCATGCTTTCCAGACCCCGTCCTCGCAAAGAGGGGCGGTCACATAGTCGGCGGCCGCCTTTGCCGCATCGACTCCGTTTCCCATCACGATGCCCGTGCCGGCCGCGCGAAGCATTCCGAGATCATTCACACTGTCCCCGATCGCGTACGTGTCGGAAATATCCATCCCGAGATATTCGCAGATCTTTTCGATGCCGGTTCCTTTATGAAAGCCCTTCGGCACCAGTTCAACAACCACCTTATCATGCACCATAAAATCAAACGCGTCGGACAGTTCGGCCATAAACGCCTCCTGATCGGCATGCTCCGTGATGCAGGTGAATTTGGTAACCTCCCACTCGCCC
>CANQEC010000015.1 GCA_947594335.1 uncultured Lachnospiraceae bacterium | reverse complement strand
AGAGGCGGCCGTATTCTGATGGCGCGCAACTGCCACAAATCCGCGTACCACGCGGTGTTTTTAAACGGGCTCCATGCGGCGTGGATCTGGCCAGAGACAGATATGACGCGGGGGATTTACGGGAGCGCGGATCCCCAGAGCGTGCGGGAGCTCCTTGCGCAGAACCCCGGAACATCCGTGGTTTTTCTGACCTCCCCCACCTACGACGGGGTCGTATCGGATATTCGGGAGATTGCTTCGATCGTTCATGAATACGGAGCGGTTCTGATCGTCGATGAGGCGCACGGCGCTCATTTCGCGATGCATCCGTATTTTCCGGAATCGGCGGTATCGTGCGGGGCGGATATTGTTGTCAACAGTCTTCATAAAACTATGCCGTCCCTGACGCAGACGGCGCTGATCCATGTCTGCGGGCCGCGCGCGGACCGTGAGAGACTGAGAAGATATCTTGGGATTTATCAGAGCAGCAGTCCAAGCTACGTCCTGATGGCGGGGATCGACTGCTGTGTCAGCATGATGGCGGAACACGGGCGGGAACTGTTTGACCAGTTCGGAAAGCGGATCGATTCCGTGCGCGCGCGCCTGTCTGCAATGAAGAAGCTGCATCTTGTCACCGGACGGGAAAAAGAACTTTTCTGTTATGATTATGACAGATCAAGGATCCTTATCTCGACGGAAAACTGTGAGATTGGAGGACGAAAGCTGTACAGACTGCTCCTTGACAGGTATCACATCCAGGCGGAGATGGCAGCGGAGCGCTATGTGACGTTCCTTACCTCCGCCGCGGATACGCAGGAGGGATTTGACCGGCTGTGCCGCGCGCTCCTTGAGACGGACAGGGAACTGTGCGGACGCGAAAAAGAAGCGGACTTCGGGCACGAAAAGGAAGCGGAGGCGGCAAAGCGGCCTTGCGGCAGCCGCCGGCACGTCCCGGATTTTTGGAGCGGGGAAGTTTTAAGCCTGGAGGAAGCCGTGAACAGTGAAAAATGCAGGATACCACTGAAAAAAAGCGAAGGCCGTATTTCGGGCGAGTACGTTTATCTTTATCCTCCGGGAATCCCGATGCTGATTCCGGGGGAGAGGATTACCCGGCAGCTGCTTGACCGGTTTGAAAGCTGCCTTATGCAGGGATTTGAACTGCAGGGACTGGACGATTACTCAGGCGAGACGATTCTTGTGGTCCGGGAGACGGCAGACTGAAAAAAATGAAACCAAAGAAAATAAAAACACAGGCAGAGGCGGGGACCATGGGGAAAATATTTTATATTATGGGGAAAAGCGCGTCCGGAAAGGACAGTCTCTACGCGGATCTTCTTTCCCGCCGGGAGCTGGGGTTAAAGCCCTTTGTCATTTATACGACGCGCCCGATCCGTGCGCACGAGACCGACGGCGTGGAGTATCATTTTGTGGATGAGGCGTACCTGCGCCAGCTGGAGGATGCCGGCAGGATCATTGAACTGCGCGTATATCATACGGTGCAGGGTCCCTGGTATTATTTTACGGCGGATGACGAAAAGATCAGCCTTGCCGACGGCAGCTATCTGGCGGTCGGAACGCTGGAGTCCTATCAGAAGCTGCGTCTGTATTACGGGGAGGGCAGGGTCGTTCCTCTCTATATTGAGGTGGAGGACGGAGAACGCCTCTGGCGGGCGCTTTTGCGCGAGCGCAGGGAGGATTCGCCGGATTATGAGGAGATGTGCCGCCGTTTTCTGGCGGATCAGAAAGATTTTTCGGAGGAAAACGTCCGTGCGGCCGGTATCCCGCGCAGATTTTACAATGATGTGCAGAAGAGCTGCGCGGAGGAAATCGCGGATTATATCAGACAGAGGATGAGAGAAGAGCGTTTTTGAACGGCTTTTCATGATGTTTAAATTATGATATACTTGAACGACAGAGGAGGTGCATTGCTGTGACAGAGCTGAAGGAGATTATCGGGCGTGAACAGATCAGGCAGCAGCTGATGAATATGATAAAAACAGGAAAGGTTGGACATGCTTATATGTTCAGCGGAGAAAAGGGATGCGGAAAAAAGACGCTTGCGCTGGCATGGGCGATGGCGCTGCAATGTACAGGGGAAGGGACGGTGCCGTGCGGAGAGTGCCATTCCTGCAAACAGGCAAAAAGCGGGAACCATCCCGATATTATCTGCGTCACACACGAGAAGCCGGGCAGCATCGGAGTCGGAGATGTCCGGGAACAGCTGGTGGGAGACGTGCAGATCCGCCCTTACAGCGGGAAATACAAGATTTATATTGTTCCGGAAGCGGAGAAGATGACGGTTCAGGCGCAGAACGCGATCCTCAAGACAATCGAGGAGCCGCCGGAATATGCCATTATCATCCTGCTGACCACGAATGAGCAGCATTTTCTCGATACGATCCGGTCAAGATGCATCACCATACATATGAAGCCGGTTCCGGACAGCCAGGTCAAGAAGTACCTAATGGAGCATATCCAGATCCCGGATTACCAGGCGGATATCTGCGTGGCCTTCGCGCAGGGAAATATCGGAAAGGCGGTCCGCCTCGCCTCCTCGGAGAATTTCGAGGAGATCAAGTCCGCGGCGATGCATCTGATCAGGAACGCCGGATCGATGGAATTTTCCGAGATCGTGGACGCGGTAAAGGCGGTGCAGGAATTTAAGGTTTCGATACAGGATTATCTGGACATTCTTGCGCTCTGGTACCGCGATATGGTATATTTTAAAGCTACCAGGGATGTAGACGCGATCGTGTTCAAGGATCAGCTCAGGAATATCCGGGAGACGGTAAACATCTGTTCCTATGAGGGAGTGGAGGAAGTCATGAAGGCGATCGAGAGCGCCAAGGCGCGTCTTGACGCGAATGTAAATTTTGAACTGACGATGGAGCTTTTGTTCCTCGTGATTAAGGAGAACATGCATGATTAAGATAGTTGGCGTAAGATTCAGAAATGCGGGAAAGGTCTATTATTTTGACCCGAAGGGATACAGGATCAGTCCGAAGGACCATGTGATCGTTGAGACGGCGCGCGGCGTGGAATACGGGACCGTGGTGGGCGGCGTCAGGGAAGTGGAGGATGAAAAGGTCATCCAGCCGCTCAAGCCTGTTCTGCGCATCGCAACGGCGGAGGACGACGCAAAGGCGCAGAGGAACCGCCTGCGGGAGAAGGATGCGATGGTGATCTGCCAGGAGAAGATCAAAAAGCATGGGCTTGAGATGAAGCTGATCGACGCGGAGTACACGTTTGACAATAACAAGGTGCTGTTTTATTTTACGGCTGACGGCAGAATCGATTTCCGCGAGCTGGTCAAGGATCTGGCGGCCGTGTTCAAAATGAGGATCGAGCTGCGTCAGATCGGCGTGAGGGACGAGACGAAGATCCTCGGCGGCGTCGGCATCTGCGGCAGGCCGCTGTGCTGCCACACCTTTCTTTCCGAGTTTGCGCCCGTCTCGATCAAGATGGCGAAGGAGCAGAATCTGTCGCTGAATCCTACGAAGATCTCCGGCGTCTGCGGCCGTCTTATGTGCTGTCTCAAGAATGAGGAGGAGACCTATGAGTACCTGAACAGCCGCCTGCCGGGCATAGGAGAGCAGGTGACAGCTGTAAACGGGATCAGAGGAGAGGTGCAGAGCGTCAATGTGCTCCGCCAGAAGGTACGCATTCTGGTGGATGTAAATGATGAGAAAGAGCTGCAGGAGTACGATGTCAGAGAATTGAAGTTCCGGCCGAAGCGCCGCAAGGACAAAGACAGAGGAAAGGGCCGGGAAAAAGAGAAGGACGCGGCTCTGGAGAAGGAACTGAAGGAGCTGGAAGCTCTGGAGAAGAAGGAAGGGAAGTCGAAGCTGGATGACAATTGAGCTGAAAGAGGGGGAGCGGCTGGACGACCTTCAGAGAAACGGCTACAGGATCATACAAAAAGAGGGAAAATTCCGCTTTGGCATGGATGCTGTTCTTTTGTCGGGGTTCGTTCAGGTAAAGCCGAAGGAGACGGTTCTGGATCTTGGAACAGGGACGGGGATTATACCGATCCTGCTTGAGGCAAAGACACAGGGGCGTCATTTTACCGGGCTTGAGATCTTTCCCGCGAACGTTGACATGGCCAGGCGCAGCGTTGCGCTGAACGGCCTTTGTGACCGAGTTTCGATCGTCCAGGGAGATATTAAGGAGGCCGGGCAGCTCTTTGCCCCGGCTTCTTTTGATGTCATTACATCCAATCCGCCGTACATGACAGAGCAGCACGGGCTTGTGAATCCCGATCTTGAGAAAGCGGCGGCGCGCCACGAACTGCTGTGTACGCTGGAGGATGTGGTGCGGGCGGCGGCAAAGCTGGTGCGGACGGGCGGAAGATTTTACCTGGTACACAGGCCGTTCCGTCTGGCGGAGATCATACGGACACTGTCCCGGTACAGCATGGAGCCGAAACGGCTCCGGCTGGTGTATCCCTACGCGGACAGGGAGCCGAATATGGTGCTGATCGAGGCGGTGCGCGGCGGCAGGCCGCGGATGACGGTGGAGCGCCCTCTGATCGTATTCGAGAGTCCGGGAAACTATACGGCGGAGCTTCGGGAAGAGTACGGATTTTAGGATGACAGCAAAATTTCGCCAGGAATACGGAAGCGCGTGGAGAGGATTTTCGGAATCACGGCGGAATTTCGCCGGAAAACGGCGGCAAATAAACAGGGTATTTCAGGATGACAGCGGAATTTCAGTGGCAAATAAACAGAGTATTTCAGGATGACAGCGGAATTTTGGCGGCAAATGGATAAAGTATTTCAGGACAGCGGCGGCATACCGCCGCGAGGGGGAACAAAAAAGAGGAGGGAAATTATGGAGCAGGGCAGACTGTATCTCTGCGCGACGCCGATCGGGAATCTCGAGGACATCACGTTTCGGGTTGTGCGGACTTTAAAGGAGGCGGATCTGATCGCGGCGGAGGATACGCGCGGCAGCATAAAGCTGCTGAACCATTTTGGGATAAAAACGCCGCTTACAAGCTACCATGAGTACAACCGGATCGAAAAGGCCCATGTCCTGATACAGAAGATGCGTGAAGGGAAAAATGTAGCTCTGATCACGGACGCCGGGACCCCGGGGATATCGGATCCCGGGGAGGATCTGGTGCGGCTTAGCATGGAGGCGGGGATCGAGGTGACCTCCCTGCCGGGCGCCTGCGCCTGCGTGACCGCGCTTACCCTGTCCGGGCTGCCGTCCAGAAGGTTCTGCTTTGAGGCGTTTCTTCCGCAGGACAAAAAAGAGAAGCAGGAGATCCTCGGGGAACTGAAGGAGGAGACGCGGACGGTTATCCTTTATGAGGCGCCCCACCGGCTGAAAAAAACGCTGCGCGAGCTGTATGAAGCGCTCGGGGAGAGGCGGATCACGATCTGCCGGGAGCTCACAAAAAGGTATGAGACAGTTTTTGCCTCAACGCTGTCAGAGTCGCTTGCCTACTATGAACAGAATGAACCGCGGGGAGAGTACGTGATCGTGATGGAAGGCCGCAGCCGCAGCGAGCTCCGCCGCCGGGAGCAGGAGAAATGGGAGGAGCTTGGCGTACAGGAGCATGTGGAACACTATGAGGCGCTTGGCATGGCCCGGAAAGAGGCGATGAGACAGGCGGCGAAGGACCGGGGCGTGTCCAGGAGAGAGATCTATGAGCAGCTGCTGCAGGACGCGCAAAAACAGCCGCCCGCAAAGGAAAACATGCCCGATTAGCAGTCCCGCGGCTGGTTTTGTGACGCGATAAAACTGTTCTTTGGTTTTTGCGGGGATGCGGGCAAAATTTATGCATATTTAATAAAAAATCAGTTCTGTATGACCAGCGATTGACATAACTGTCATCCGCATGATATAGTGAGATCATAAAATTCGTCCTGTTGCCGCCCTGCCTGCAGGGCATGGATACTTGCTGAAAGAAGGTGAACAAATGGCAACCCTGAAGGATGTCGCCCGCAGATCAGGACTGACTGTCGGCACCGTTTCGAGAGTTCTGAACAACAGAGGATACATCAGCGAACAGACCAGGCAGAAAGTATATGACGTGATGAGGGAGCTTGATTATCAGCCCAATGAGATGGCGAGGTCCCTTTCCAAAAAGAGCAGCAATACGATCGGCGTTATCGTTCCGCATATTGTGCATCCGTATTTTGCCAAGATCATCAGCGATCTTGAACAGGCGGCGTATGACCGCAAATATAAAATTCTTCTGTTTAATTCCCAGGGAAAGGATGAGAAGGAAGAAGAGTACATTGAGATGTGCAAGAGCAACCGCGTCGCGGGGGTGATCCTGTGCAGCGATACTTTCCAGACGGAGAAATTCCGGAACCTGAGTTTTCCGCTGATCGCGATCGAGCGCTTCCTTGACGAAGGGACGGCGGGGATTGAGTGCGACAACTATCGGGGAGGCATGCTGGCGGCGGAGCATCTGATCGGAAAGGGCTGTACCTGCCTTCTTCATATCGGCGGCATCAGCAATCACCGCAAACCTGCCGATGAGAGAAAAGAAGGCTTTGAGGACGTCTGCAGGAGGGAACACGTGGAGTATGCGTCGGAGGAATCTTCACAGCTCTTATATGATGAGATGGATTATTATTCGATCATCGGCCGGCTGCTGGACGGGCATCCGAAAACGGACGGCATTTTTGCGAGCTCCGATGTGATCGCGGCGCAGGTGCTTCAGGTATGCGCCAGAAGGGGAATCCGTGTTCCGGAGCAGATGAAGGTTGTCGGATATGACGATGTGAACGTGGCCTCTCTTACAACTCCAGGTATCACGACGATCCGTCAGCCGGTGAAGGAGATGGCGGAGGCGGCAATCTCAATGATCGAGCGCGCGTCCGGCGGGGAGATGGTTCCCTCGCGGAGCATGTTTCCGGTGACGCTGGTGGAGCGGGGAAGTACGTGACGGCCGCCTGTGGGATATATCAGACAGAGGATGATTCCCGCCTTTTCCAGGCGGTGAGCAGCAAATTCGTATCAGCGGCGGAATTCAATCCCTGTCTTATACGCTGCGGGCGAGTCTCAAATTCGGTTTGCTCTGCAAAAATCGCGGTTATGGAATGAAATCTGGGAAGCCGGATGGGGCGTTGGAGGACGTCTCTGCCGGCTTCCTTATGTTATATATGGAAAAATTCCCTGTCGAAAAGCACATGATTTCGAGATAAGATGTTCCAAATGTAAAAAAATGATGCAAATGCACAATAATGATATGTGAAACGGTTGACCTATAAAAACACAGGGAAAGGCAGGCGGCAGGTTAAACAGAACCTTCCGTATATTTTTGTCAAAAATAGGGAAATCAGCAGAAAATACAAGGGCAGTATGCTGTGTTTTTTATGAAATTATCTTAAAAATATTAAAATTTAGAACAAACGGTAATTATATGACTTTTAATTAAGTATCAAAAATATTTCAAAAATATATTTGATAAGTATTAAAAATACCCAAAAACAGAGGAGAGAATTAGTGAATATGTACTAAAAATGCAGATGAAAATAAAAAATAAATGATAAGTGGTTGACATGTGAAAATACCATATGTTAGTATGTTAGCCGAAGCATTTAAATAATATTAAAAGGAGGAAGATGTAACATGAAAAAGAGGATTTCTTTAGCAATGGCGGCGGCGATGGCTCTGTCCATGTCTGCTGTAAGCTCCATGCCGGTCATGGCGGCTGATGTTTCCATCACGATCTTTAACTCAAAGATGGAAATTCAGAGCTTCATGGAAGAGATGGCTGCGGAGTACTCAGAGGCCAAGGGCGTAGACGTTGAGGTTTACTACTCAAACGACACGGTAGCGGCTCATCTGGGAACAAGATACGCATCCAACGATCCGTACACGATCTCCATGGTTGACGCGAAAGATATCTATTCACTCGGCGCAGAGCATGCAGTAGATCTGTCAGGCGAGCAGTGGGTTGAGGACACGACCGAGGAAATCGCGATCGGCGATGCGGTTTACGGATTCCCGGTATGTGTGGAAGCGCGCGGCCTGATCTACAATGCTGACGCGATCGAAGCAATCACAGGCGAGACTTTCGATCCGACCGCTTACGCGACGCTGGATTCCTTTAAGGAACTGCTTGCGGCGCTGGTAGAGGGCGGCATGGAGTCTCCGGTTGCCATTATGAAAGAGGACTGGTCTCTGGCAGGACATTTCCTTGCTGAAGTTTATGAGGAGCAGGAAGATGTCGAGGCGTTCATCACAGCTCTTCATAAAGGCGAAGCTGATCTGATCAACAATGAGAAGTTCAACGCGAAGATGGACTACTTCGATACCATGAAGGAGAACAACTACGCGAAAGACTCCGCGATCGCTGCAGAACGTGAGGTCAGCGAGATGATGCTGGCTCAGGGCGATGTTGCATTCATGTTCGGCGGCAACTGGGACTGGGCAGTTCTGAACGAGTATGATCCTACACAGAACATGGGAATCATGCCGGTTCCGCAGAACACCGAGGACGGCACGAACACCAAGCTTGAGGGCGGCGGCTCCAAGTATTTCTTCATCGACAATTCCGAGAATACCTCCGAGGAGCAGGTACAGGCAGCGAAGGATTTCCTGAACTGGCTGGTATATGACGAGGAAGGACAGGATTTCCTTGTTAATACATGCGCGCTTGTTCCGGCTTACTCAAACATCACGCTGGATGTTGTTGACCCGCTCGGCGCATCCGTCAAGGGCTTTGCTGACGCAGGCAACCTGATTCCGAACTACAACTATCTGCCGGATGACCACTATTCAATCTGCGGCAGATCCATGCAGAAATATCTGGCCGGAGAGATAGACCGTGAGGCTCTCGCATCCGAGATCGAGGACTACTGGTCATCCACAAAGCCGGTAGAGCACTAAGAGCTTATCAACAGGATATATCAATGACAAAGGGGCGCCGGTTTTGCCGGCCCCCTGTGACACAGCCGTAGCTTTGCGCGCAAGGTGGGCTATGGCTGTTTTTTTACCTTGAAAAGAAGGGGAAAGGAAAAGTATGAAGAAAAATACCATGTCATACAAAACAAGCCAGTTCCTCATGTTCGCGGGACCGGCGGCCGTCCTGTTCATCGGCGTCGTCGTTTTCCCGTTTATCTACGGCTTGTATCTGACATTCACCAGCTGGGACGGCGTTTCCAGAGAGAAGCCGTTCGTAGGACTTGCAAATTATATCGCTGCTTTCCAGGACGCCGAGTACTGGCAGGCGCTTGGCAGAACGATGATCTATTCCGTTATCGCGGTTGTCTTTGTTAACGTAGTCGCATTCCTTCTGGCATACCTTGTGACGAGCGGAATCAAGGGACAGAATTTCTTCCGTGCCGGATTCTTCATCCCGAACCTGATCGGCGGTATCGTTCTTGGTTATGTCTGGAAATTCGTGTTCAACCGCGCGCTCGTCTCCATCGGAACGGCGATCGGTTCAGGAGCGCTCTCCACATCATGGCTGGCGACGACCAACGGCGCGATGGCCTGCCTGATCATCGTCTCCGTATGGCAATATGCGGGCTACATGATGCTGATCTATGTTGCAGGCTTTATGAGCGTTTCCAAGAGCCTTATGGAAGCGGCTCAGATCGACGGCTGCACACAGTCCCAGTCTACCTGGTACGTGACGGTTCCTCTTATGAGAGCTTCCTTCGTACAGTGTCTGTTCCTCACGATCACACGCTGCTTCATGGTTTACGATGTAAACCTTTCATTGACAAACGGCGAGCCGTTCGGATCATCCGTCATGGCGGCTATGCACGTGTACAACTCTGCGTTTACATATAGAAGGTACGGCGCGGGCCAGGCGGAGGCCCTGATCCTGTTCGTCGTATGTGCGATCGTAGGTGTAACTCAGGTTTATATAGGTAAGAAAGGGGAGGTGGCAGCATAATGGATGCAAATGCAAAAGCGGCTCGCAAGAAAAAAATTTCGCATGCGGTCATGTGGATCGTACTGCTCCTTGTATTTATTATTTTCGTCTTCCCGTTCATCCTGGTAATCATCAACGTATTCAAGAACAAGGCGGATATCACCATGAATCCGATGGCAATCATCGGCGCGCATGGATTTACGGTTGAGAACTTCCCGGAAGCGATGGAAAAGATGAATTTCTGGGCAGTATTCGGAAATTCTCTGATCGTAACGGTGACCTCCACCGTGCTTACTCTGCTGGTTTCCTCCATGGCGGCATTTGTGATCGTGCGTAACAACTGGAAAGCCTGCACGCTGCTGTTTTCCGGTATGATCGCTTCCATGGTTATCCCGTTCCAGGTACTGATGATCCCGCTCGTATCACTGTATGGCGGTATCTTCAACGTGCTGAACCACAGAATAACTCTGATCCTGATGCATACGGGCTTCTCTGTGTCGATGGCGGCATTCATGTTCCACGGAGCAATCCACACGAACATCCCGCTTGAACTCGAGGAAGCGGCCCTGATCGACGGATGTTCAAGATGGCAGACCTGGTGGAAGGTTGTCTTCCCGCTGCTCAAGCCGACCGTGGCAACCGTTGCAATCATCGACGCGATGGCATTCTGGAATGACTACCTCCTTCCGAGCCTTGTACTTGGCCGTAAGGAACTGTACACGATTCCGATCGCTACGCAGGCATTCTACGGAACCTATTCAACGGATATGGGTCTTGTCATGGCGGCTCTGCTGCTCGCAATGCTGCCGATCCTGATCCTGTATCTGTTCCTGCAGCGCTATATCGTTGAGGGAGTTACCTCCGGCGCTGTCAAGGGCTGATCGGGTCAGCCGGTTATGCCGGTCTGATTTGTCCGGTATTAGTCGGGCAGGAGGCGGTTTTTTCTCCTGCTCGTCTGCGCGGCCCAGGTGCTGCGCCAGCAGCTGGTTTCCAGACCTGGGGCTGTGCATATAAAGAAAGAAGAGGAAATGCAGGTTGCATTTCCTCCTCTTTTTTTGTAGAATGAGCAGGAAGAAAGAGCAGAAAACAGGTAAAAAGGGGAAAGAAGCATGGAATTTGAGATCAGAAAAGCGCTTCCGGCTGATGTGCCGGGAATCATGCGCATCATGGAGGCGGCGGCCAACCCGGAACATCCGGACTGGTATATTCAGGACGACGAGCCGTATATGAGGAAACGTGTATCGGAGGACGGAAGATCGACGAAGGATGGCTTTACGCTGGTCGCGCAGGCTTCCGACGGTGAGATCGCGGGTTATTTTGTCGTGACTTATCCCGATCCGGAGAAAAATCTCGGGCATTTTCTGTCCTATTCTCCGGAGCAGATCGAGCGGGCAGTCATGATGGATACGGCGTCGGTCGGGGCAAAATACCGCGGATACGGGCTGCAGAGAAGAATGGCGGAGGCTGCGGAAGCGGAGGTTATTCTTGACAGAAAGGATGTAAAATATCTTCTCTGCATGGTTCACCCGGACAACAGATACAGCCTGTCAAACATGCAGGAGCTGGGATATGTGGTAAAAAAAGAGACGATCTATCATGACCGCTGGAGATATGTTCTGGAGAAGGTACTGAAGAGACCGCAGCGCGGGTGATCCGCGGCGGCCAGATGAGGAGGATGATACATGGCGGATCAATGGGAAGAGAACTGGCGCAGGCAGGCGGAAGAAGAAGAACGGGAATGGATGCACCGTCAGGAGATGAGAAGGAAAAACGAGGCTGCGTGGCAGGCAAAAAGAGAAGAGTTTTCCGAGACGCAGAACCCGGAGGAGGAGGACGCGGATGCAGACGCGCAGACTGCCGCGAGAGCGATCAGTCAGCTTGAAGCTTACACATATTTTAAAGGAGACAAAATCCGCAGTTCCGTGAAGATTTCCGGGGAAATACAGGAGAGAGGGAAAAAACTCATCTCCCGGGGAAAGATTCGGTTAAGAGAGGTCACTTCCGGTTATGACAGGATCACAGGGGAGGTGCTCGGGCAGGCGGAAGCGTACGGAGAGGAGCGGAACATGGGATTTTCCATGAATATACTCTTCTCGCAGTCGAGTGTCAGACAGCTGTCCTGCGGCTGTGTAAAATGCCGGGGAGAGTATTATACCTGGGATCCGAAAAATGCGCGCTGCCCCTATAAGGCAGGACTTCTGATGCTTGTGGAGGAGTATCTGAACACGCATAATCTGACTGACGCGACAGATCAGAAGGGCATGCTGTTTTTAAATACATTTTATAAAAAGCAGGAAAAAAGGATCATGGCGGATACCGCGGCAGGCAGAATGAATCTCCGCCTGGAGCCGAAGCTGGTCAAAAACAACGGCAGATTATCTCTGACGTTCCGCGTCGGCGAGAGCAGGATGTATGTGGTAAAAAAACTGGGAGAGTTCTGCCACAATATAAAAAATTCCGCGACGGCGGTGTACGGCACGAACACGCAGATCAACCATGATATTGATAATTTTACGGAAGAAGGAAAGACCTGGATCCGCTTTATCAATCAGATCGTCCGGGAAGAGCAGGAATTTGGACAGAGACTTCTGGACTCCTGGCGCTATTACGGATCCGGAAGCCCGGGGATCGGGTCCTCGCTGAATCTGTACGGCTGGCGGCTGGATGAATTTTACGCGCGGCTGACGGACGGACCGGTGGAATATGAGGACAGGGACCAGGCGCGCAAAAAGAAAGGGGAACTGTCTGCCGCGGACGCGAATCCGAAGGTGACGATGGAGATCATGCCCGACGAGACCGCGATGGGCAAAAAGGAATTTCATGGAATCTGTGTAAAGGGGACGCTTCCGGTACTGTACGCGGGGACGGATTCGGTGTACTTTATTGACGGAGAACATTTTAACCGGGCGGATAAAAAATTTATCGAGCGGATCGAACCTCTGTCAAAGCTTGCCTTAAACGACCAGTTTTCTTTCCGTCTGGGCAGAAACCATATGGCGGAATTTTACTATAATCTTCTGCCTCAGCTTGAGGATATTGTTGAGATCACGGAGACGGAGCCGGAGAAAATCCGCTCCTATCTGCCCCCGAGAGTGCGCCTCTTTTTTTATCTGGACGCGGAGGAAAACGACATGACCTGCCGCATCCGCGCCTGCTACGGGGAGAAGGAGTTTTCCGCGTTTGACACGGCCTCCCCGGGCTGTGAGATCGCGCCGTTCCGGGACGCGGCGAAGGAAAATGAGGCGCTGTTTCTGGCGTCGCAGTGGTTTCCGGAGACTGACTGGGAGAAGGACGAGCTGTCCTGCGGTGGGGATGAGCAGCGGATGTACAAGGTACTTGAAAGCGGCGTGGAGCGGCTGATGGAGTTTGGAGAAGTCCGCTGTACGAAGCGTTTTATGAACCGCCGCGTTATCAGCCGCGTGAAGGTTTCCGTGGGCGTCTCTGTCGCGGGAGGAATGCTGGATCTTGCGGTTTCAACCGACGATATTCCCCAGAGCGAGCTTCTGGATATCCTGAAAAGCTACAGGCTTAAAAAGAAATATTATCGCCTGAAAAGCGGAGATTTTGTAAACCTTGAGGAACAGAATCTGCGGATGCTCGCGGAGCTTATGGACTCCATGCATCTGAAGCCGAAGGAGCTCATACAGGGGAGGATGCATCTGCCGATGTTCCGCACGCTCTACCTCGACCGGATGCTGGAGGAAAACGAGGATATCTACAGCCGCCGCGACAGCCATTTCCGCGAGATCATCAAAGGCTTCAAGACCGTGAAGGACGCGGATTACGAGGAGCCGGAGAGCCTGTCCGGAATCATGCGGAAATATCAAAAGGACGGCTTCAAGTGGCTGCGCACGCTGGAGACATGGAAGTTCGGCGGCATTCTGGCCGACGAGATGGGGCTTGGAAAAACGCTGCAGGTCATCGCGGTGCTGCTCGCGGCGAAGCAGGAGCAGCAGGAAACGGCCGCCAGGACGAGACCTGCCGGCCCGGATCTTACGGAAGCATCAGATCAAAGAAAAAGTTCAGTGAGGATAAGGCCGGCAGGACGTGAAGAGTTTCCGGAACGTGCAGAAGCCGCAGGATATGCGGATGCGGAAATTTCAGACCGGATAGCGATGGTGCCGGAAAAAGCAGACACTCGGGATCAGAAATTTGCGGGAAAACAGCAGGAGCATGACGTTTCCCTCGTGGTGGCGCCCGCCTCCCTTGTATTTAACTGGGGCGAGGAATTTCGGCGGTTTGCTCCGGAACTCTCCGTTGTTCTGGTTGCGGGAACGCAGGAGGAGCGGCGCAGGAAGATCGAGAGCTGGCAGGATGCGGACGTGCTGGTGACCTCCTATGATCTGCTCAAGCGCGACATCGCGTATTACGAGGATAAGCTTTTCCGGTATGAGATCATAGACGAGGCGCAGTATATAAAAAATCATACGACGGCGGCCGCAAAGGCGGTAAAAGTGGTAAACAGCCAGATCCGGTTCGCGCTGACAGGTACGCCGATCGAAAACCGGCTCAGCGAGCTCTGGAGTATCTTTGACTACCTTATGCCGGGATTCCTGTACGGATATGATGTGTTTCGGAAGGAACTGGAAGTCCCGATCGTAAGAAACAATGACGAGGAGGCCACGAAACGTCTCCAGAAGATGGTGAACCCGTTTATTTTACGCAGGCTGAAAGCCGATGTGCTGAGGGATCTGCCGGAGAAGCTCGAGGAGATCCGCTATGTGAAGTTTGGAAGCGCGCAGCAGAAGCTTTACGACGGGCAGGTTGTCCATATGAAGCAGCGCATTGCCGCGCAGAATGACGAAGAATTCAGCCGCAGCAAGATACAGATCCTCGCGGAGCTGACCAGGCTGCGCCAGATCTGCTGTGCGCCGCAGCTCTGCTTTGAGGATTATCACGGCGAGGCGGCAAAGGCGGATGCGTGTGTGGAGCTGGTGCAGAGCGCGATTGACGGGGAACACAGGGTACTGCTGTTCTCCCAGTTTACGTCCATGCTGGATCTGCTGCAGGAGCGCTTCGACAGCGCGAAGATCCCGTACTTTACGATCACCGGAAATACGCCCAAGGCGAAAAGGCTGCAGCTGGTGAAGGAATTTAACGAAGGAGCCGTGCCGCTGTTTCTGGTCTCGCTGAAGGCCGGGGGAGTCGGACTGAATCTGACTGGCGCGGATGTGGTCATCCATTATGATCCATGGTGGAACCAGGCGGTTCAGAACCAGGCGACCGACCGCGCGCACCGCATCGGACAGACGAAGAAAGTGACCGTGTATAAGCTGCTCGTGAAAAATTCGATCGAGGAGAAAATTCAGAAGCTGCAGGAAGAAAAGGTGGACCTGGCCGAGCAGATCATCGGCGGGGAGACCGGGCAGCTCGGCAGCATGAGCAGAGAGGAACTGCTGGCGCTGCTGTAGAGAAGCGGATTTGATAACGCTCCGTTTGTATAAGAATGTTGACAAGCGCCTGCACATAGATTTAAAATGGGGACTGTCTCATGCGTGTTTCTTCGGCAGGGGACAGAATATCAGGAAAGACTGGCAGGAGGGTATAAGTATGTGCGGAATAGTTGGTTATCTTGGAGAGCAGCAGGCTGCTCCGATTTTGCTGGACGGGCTTTCAAAGCTGGAGTACAGGGGGTATGATTCTGCCGGCATCTGTGTGCGCGACGGAGAGTCTGACACTGTGGTTGTGAAGGCGAAGGGCCGTCTGAAGGTTCTCTCGGAGAAGACGGATGGAGGACGCGCCGTCAGGGGAGGCTGCGGAATCGGACATACACGCTGGGCGACCCACGGGGAGCCATCGGAGAAGAACGCGCATCCGCATCACTCCGCGGACAATAATGTGGTGGCGGTTCACAATGGGATCATAGAGAATTACCAGGAGCTGAAGGAAAAGCTGACAAAAAAGGGCTACAGCTTTTATTCACAGACGGATACGGAAGTGGCGGTCAATCTGATCGACTATTATTATAAAAAGAACGACAGGGATCCCGTGCAGGCGCTGGAGCGTTCTATGATGCGCATCCGCGGTTCCTACGCGCTGGCTGTCATGTTTAAAGAGTATCCGGAGGAAATCTATGCGGCGCGCAAGGACAGTCCGATGATCATCGGTGTGTCGGGAGAAGACGTTTACATAGCGTCCGATGTGCCCGCGCTCCTTAAATATACGAGAAGTGTCTATTATATCGGAAATATGGAGATCGCACGTCTGCAGAAAGGCGGCGTCTCGTTCTTTAATATGGATCGGGAAGAGATCGGAAAAGAGCTGACGGAGATCAAATGGGATGAGGAGTCTGCCGAGAAGGGCGGCTATGAGCATTACATGATGAAAGAGATCCATGAGCAGCCGAAGGCGATCCGCGATACGCTGAACTCGGTTGTTCATGACGGGGAGATCAGCTTTACGGACATCGGCCTTTCTGATGAGGAAATCCGCGGCATCAGCACGATCTATATCGTGGCCTGCGGCTCCGCGTACCATGTGGGGATGACGCTCCGTTATGTGATCGAGGATCTGGCGAAGATTCCGGTGAACGTGGATCTGGCGTCGGAGTTCCGCTACCGCAGGCCGCTGCTTATGGAGGACGGCCTTGTCATCGTGATCAGTCAGTCCGGTGAGACGGCGGACAGCCTGGCGGCTCTGCGCGAGGCGAGGAGCAGGGGAATCCGTACGCTCGGTATTGTGAATGTGGTCGGGTCGTCCATCGCAAGAGAGGCGGATAATGTCTTCTACACGCTGGCGGGGCCTGAGATTGCGGTCGCGACGACCAAGGCTTACAGCGCGCAGCTCATCGCGGGTTATCTGCTCGCGATTCAATTCGCGAAAGTCCGCGGGAAACTGGAGGAAGAGCAGTATCACCGGATGATCGATGAGCTTGGGACGCTTCCCGGCAAGATAGAAAAGATCCTTGAGGACAAGGAGCGGATCCAGTGGTTCGCGTCGAAGTTCTCGAACGCGAAGGATATCTTTTTTATCGGGAGAGGTATCGACTACGCGGCCGGCATGGAAGGCAGCCTCAAGATGAAGGAGATCAGCTACGTTCATTCCGAGGCGTATGCCGCCGGAGAGCTGAAGCACGGCACGATCAGCCTGATCGAGGACGGCATCCTTGTGATCGGTCTGCTCACGCAGCAGGAGCTTTACGAGAAGATGATCAGCAATCTCGTTGAGGTCAAGAGCCGGGGCGCCTATCTGATGGGACTGACGACGTACGGCAATTACAGTATCGAGGATACGGCGGATTTTGCCGTGTATATCCCGCGCACAGACAGCCATTTTACGACAAGCCTCGCGATCATCCCGCTGCAGCTGCTCGGGTACTATGTGAGCGTGTCGAAGGGCCTCGACGTGGATAAGCCGAGAAATCTGGCGAAGAGTGTGACGGTGGAGTGACCCCTGCGGCGGAAAGCCATTGTCCAGTTTTGTGGGTATATTCAGCGCGGTGAAGACTGTGAAGCGATGCCAGCAGCAAAGCACCATTGGTGTTTCCGGGCTGGCGGCCGCAGGGCAAAAGATTGTACAAAACAGGAGCGGATTATGATAAATGAAATAATAAAGACGGCAAAACAGGCCGGTTCCATCATTACCGGCGTGCATGAAATGGAGATTTACAGCAAAGAAGGACATGCGAATTATGTGACAAACGTGGATGTCGAAGTGCAGAGGTTTCTGAAAAAACGGCTGCTTGAGCTGCTTCCCGGTTCCGTATTCATAGGGGAAGAGCAGGAGAACCAAAGTCTGGATGACAGGCCTTCCTGGATTGTGGATCCAATTGACGGGACGACGAATTTCTGCCGCGGCCGGGAGCTTTCCTCAGTTTCGATCGCCCTGCTGGAAAAGAAAACCCCGGTTTTGGCCTGTATCTATCAGCCTTACAGCGATGAGATGTTTACGGCGCAGAAAAACGGAGGCGCCTTTTTGAACGCCCGCCCGATCCACGTTTCCGAGGTGGAATTTGAGCACGCGCTGGTTGGAGTCGGAACCTCACCGTACCGGTCGGATCTCGCAGAGAAAGGGATGAGGCTCGCGCTTGAATTTCTGAAGCGGACAGATGATCTGCGGCGCTGCGGGTCTGCGGCAATGGATCTTGCCTGGACGGCCTGCGGACGGCAGGATATCTTTTTTGAACTCAGCCTGTCGCCGTGGGATGTCGCGGCGGGCGCGCTGATCGTTGAGGAAGCGGGAGGAGCCTTTATGATGCCGGACTGCGGGGAAGTCCAGTTTGGGAAGCCTGCGGCAGTCCTCGCGACAAACCGGAAATGCCGGGACAAGGCGCTTGAGCTGTTTAAAGACTGCTGTTCACTTTGCGCTCGGTAGCGTACAGTTTGAGCCTGCAGATTCGCTCCGCGAAGGCCAAACCCGAAAGGGGCCGGGCGGAAGAAAAAGATTTTACAGGCGTATGGCTGCATAGGATCGCGGAATGTGTGCATACTGAATTTTAACGGACGGAGGAGACGCGGCAGAACGGAATTCTGTCCTGCCAAAGGCGGGTTTCTCAAAGATGGCCGATCCTGCCGGGTCCTTTCCGCTGCAGAAGTTTGCTGCTCTGCCTGCAGGGCGGCTAGATGAAAAGGAGGTATGGCAAAATGCCGGATTTGGTTTGTTCCGCACAGAACTGTGTATACAACAACGCAATGTACTGCTCACGGGGAAGTATCGACGTGGCGGGGAAGGAAGCAAAGGTATGCCAGGATACCTGCTGCGCCAGTTTCAGGGAACGCGAGGCTGCGAATTTGAGGAGTGCGGTCGGTACGCCGACAACGAATACGGAAATCGGATGCGAAGCAGAAAACTGCCGATATAACGAGAAGTGCAGGTGCCGCGCGATCCATGTGGATATCTCAGGCGCCGCGGCCTGCAAAAGCGGGCAGACAGAGTGCGTGACCTTTGCGGACGCATGAACTGTAACCATGAACTGCATCAGATAAATCCGTAATTCGAAATTTTAATAAAGAACAGGATTGACAATCCGTCCCGCCTGTGGTAAAGTATTCAAGGTTAAACAGGAAGCAGAGTATCCACTCTCACCCTGGCACGCGAAGAGAAGTGACCAGCGGTTAATATCGGGCGGCCGGCGCAGGCGAACAAAAGGAAGATGCCGTTTTCGCTGCCGTGTTATCTGAAAGGATATGCGGCGGGGCGAATATACGGGGAATCTGAGATCTGGCGCCGGAGGTTGTCATGTATATGAAGTGGATAACGTTGTTATCCACTTTTTCATGCGCAGGCCTGTTTGAGGAAAATTGCTGCTGGCGCAGTACACGGGCCGCGCAGCGGACAGGAGGGATCTGCCTCTGGCCCGATTACAGCAGGTCCGCGTAAGGAAATCAGCTGCTGACGCGGCATGGGCATGAGCGTTTCCTGTGAAATCCCGGTTTCCGGGAGTATGAAAGTTTATTCAATGTGTGGAGGTGCAGTACTATTAGCGAATTAATGATTAATGAACAGATCAGGGATCGAGAGATCCGCGTAATCGGTGTGAACGGTGAGCAGCTTGGAATCATGTCGGCCAAAGACGCGATGAAGCTGGCGAGGGAGGCTGAGCTTGACCTCGTAAAGATTGCGCCCACGGCGAAGCCGCCGGTATGTAAAATCATTGATTATGGGAAATATCGTTATGAGCTTGCCCGTAAGGAAAAAGAAGCAAGAAAGAAACAGAAAACGATAGAGATTAAGGAAATTCGCCTGTCTCCAAACATTGATGTGAATGATCTCAATACCAAGATCAACAGCGCGAGGAAGTTCCTGTCGAAGGGAAATAAGGTTAAGGTCAGCCTTCGCTTTCGGGGAAGAGAGATGGCGCATATGCAGGCAAACCGCTATATTCTGGAGGATTTTGCGAAGGAGCTTGCGGATATCGCGGTCATCGACAAACCGATCAAGCAGGAAGGGCGCAGTCTTACGCTGTTTCTCGGGGAGAAGCGGTAGGTGTTTGCTGAGATCTTTCCTAATTGAAAGCCCGGTCTCATACAGAACGGCAGCTTTCATTTATGGTGCCGTCCGCGCCGCGGGCGCGGGGGTTTGATTTAAACATAAGGAGGAAAAAAAGATGCCAAAAATGAAAACAAGCAGGGCAGCTGCAAAGCGTTTCAAAGCGACAGGATCAGGATTATTAAAGAGAAACAAAGCTTATAAGAGCCATATCTTAACCAAGAAATCGACCAAGAGAAAGAGAAATCTGCGCAAGGCTACGATCACAGATTCAACGAATGCAAAGAACATGAAGAAGATTTTACCGTACTTATAAGAAGAGGCGAAGGAGGAAATAAGACATGGCAAGAATTAAAGGCGG
>CANQEC010000014.1 GCA_947594335.1 uncultured Lachnospiraceae bacterium | reverse complement strand
GCCGTTTCTGATGAACAGAGGCATGTTACGGTGGGACGGAAGTATCATCAGGAAGATATTCCGGCTGGGTGCGCCGATCGCGGTGCAGGATCTTCTGGTCGGGATATCCTTTCTTGTGATTCTCGCCATCGTCAATTCCCTTGGTCTTACGGAGTCTGCAGGGGTCGGTGTCGCGGAAAAGGTCTGCGCGTTCATCATGCTGGTCCCGTCGGCTTTTATGCAGGCCATGTCCGCGTTTGTCGCACAGAACCGCGGCGCGGGGAAGCCGGAGCGGGCGATAAAGGCGTTGAAATATTCCATAGGCGTATCGCTGGTTTTTGCAGTGACGATGTTTTACCTTTCGTTTTTTCACGGCAAACTGCTTTCATGGATTTTTGCCAGGGATCCTGATATCATCACAGCATCGGCACAGTATCTGAAAGCGTATGCGATTGACTGCCTGCTGACCTGTTTTCTGTTTTGCTTTATCGGATTTTTCAACGGTATGGAACTTACCGCTTTTGTCATGGCGCAGGGCATCATCGGCGCGTTTTGCGTGAGAGTCCCGGTCTCATTTTTCATGAGCAGGATCAGGCCGGTATCTCTGTTTCGCGTTGGACTGGCAACGCCATGCTCTACCGTTGTTCAGATATTGCTCTGTTTCGGATGCATGATATATATCCAAAAGAAACGCGCAGCCGGGGATGGCATTGTATGAGATTGAAAATCTGAGGGATTTTTGATATAGTCATGGAAGAAAAGCTTACTCTGCTCATTTACGTTTCGCCCCTCCTGCTGTCAGGTATTCCATGAGGCATACATTTGATTACACAGTTACGTTGTTTAGCCCTTCGGCATGACTCGTTTCAGGGTTATGCCTACTATGGCTTCTGCTGACTTCTCGCAGTTCATTGTTACTGTGGCTGATAAAACCGCCTGCGAGACCTCGCGGGATAAACCTGCCAGTCTCTCCTCGTCTGCCTGCCTGACTTACGCCTGCGGGTTACGGCTGCCTTTTGGACTTTGCTGTCATTTGCCAGCTTATCCGCCGCAAACGCCTTGTATCAGGTTTCTGTTCGTCAGGCTACGATTTCGCTATCCCTTCTTCTCGCCGACACCTCACGATACAAGCCTTGGGAATCGCTTTGGGGTTCGTCGGTAGCTACGCCTATGTGGACTCTCACCACAGAATGCAGGCATGCCCGTCATACGAAAAGAAGCGCCCGCATTTTCGCGGGCGCCTGTAAAAGTGATTGTTTTCATGATTTCTGCAAAATTATTCCGCCGTCGCCTCTGCCATCTCTCTGCCGGCAATGCGGCCAAATGTAAAGGAATCGCCTATACCGGAACCGTCAATTCTCTGAGAGCCATGGAAGCCTCCCGTGACTTCGCCCGCCGCATAGAGTCCTTCGATCGGATTTTCATTCTCGTCCAGCACCTGAGTTTTTTCGTTGATCAGGATACCGCCCATAAAGTAATGCGCTCCGACGCCATATTTAAATCCGTAGAGAGTTCCCTCAAGAGGAAGCGCCCCTTCTTTTCCAAAAGCATCGTCTGTGCCGTCCGCAACATCTTCATTGTATGTGTCCACGGAAGCCTGCAGCGCTTCTCCATCCAGTCCAAGCGCCTCTCCCAATTCTGCCGCTGTATCCGCAGAAGCAACGTAACCGGCATTGATGATATTCTGCATGTCGTCAGAAATCTGATCCTCGCGGAAAATCATATAGGCCTCGCCGTCCGGTTGCGCGAGAATGGCATCCGGAATCTCAAATCCTTCCGCCGTAAAGCGCTGTGCCTCATTATTTACAATAACGGCATTCACGCCAAAACCGCCCGGCAGCTTATTGGGCGTAACCATACCATAACCTTCCATAACCACCGGGAAAGTCTGTATGCAGTCCAGATCAACTGCCTTCGCTCCAACGGCCTGCGCCATAATAAGTCCGTCGCCCGTCGTAGGCGCGATCTCATCCGTAGTCGCATTCGCAAGCGCCGGATTCGCCTGAGCCAGAAGCTCCTGATTGTGTCCAAAACCTCCGGTCGCGATCAAAACAGCTTTCCCGTTGAACGTGATCTCCTCACCATTTGCATCCACAGCTTTTACGCCGATCACCTTTCCGTTCTCATCCTGAACAAGCTCCGCAGCCCTCATATTCAGATAATAATCTACATTGGATGCTTCCAATGCACTCTGCACCGCTTTTGTCAGAGTAATGCCTGTGGAGCCGCCGGCCATCGCTTTTAGCATATAATAATTCTGTACCGGGTTGCGGTCGTCCTGCTGAATATCCACTTCAAACTCCACACCCATATCTGCAAGCCAGTCGATGACTTCGCCGGAGTTCTCCGCGAAAGCTTTTACCAGCCCTCCTCTTGCCAGCTCATTCTGGCTCTGAAGCTCTTCAAGTCCTTCTACGCTTGCCTGGGCCTCCTGATACTGAGCATCCGCAAGCTGTACCTGGGAATCTGCCGCATTCACTCCGTTTGCCGCGGCAGGCGTATTTCCTCCCAGAATACTGTTTTTCTCAAGCAGGACAACCGATGCGCCTGCTTCGGACGCTGTTACCGCAGCCGTCATACCGGCGGCTCCGCCTCCGATAACTACGATGTCCGCCTCCGTTACATATTCGACTGGCTCCGCCGATGTATCTCCGCTTTGCACAGTAAGCTCATCCGGATTTCCGCCTGCCTGCGAAACGGCATCTCTCAGCGCGGATATGCAGGCCTTTGAACTAATTGTCGCGCCGGAAATGGTATCCGCCGGTATTCCCTGTTCAGAGAGTGTCTGGCTGATCAGGGTGTCGATCGCGCTGCTCCCCACTCCATCCTCTTCATGATCCGCGGTGATCCCTGTGATCTCATCCTCGTCAAACTCTACATGCAGTGTGACATCTCCGTTTTTCCCTGCCGCTGTGCCGTCATAGGTCCCCGGGGTATACGCGGCGGCCTGAATGCCGACGGACAGTCCAAGAGCGAAAACAACAGCTGTGGTCATAATTTTCTGATAACTCATTATTATTCCTCCTCGTAATTACTTATCTTTCAGTCTTATATCGTAATTAATTGTAACTCCTGCAAACTCCACCTCACGCCTGTACTTCCGGGAACCATCTTCATCTAAAAGTAGAGCCTCTCTGCGTTTCCTCCCAGCATCAGATCCTTCTCTTCCTGGGAAACAGCAAGGCCTCTCACAAAATCCGGGCCGCCCGAAAGCCATTCTTTCCGAACCGGATAGGAGGTTCCCCAGATAATATGATCAGCGCCGACTACTTTAACGGCAAATTCCAGAGCGTCTTTCCCCCAGGGCTGCGCATGGGACATTTCAAAATAAATATGTTCTTTAAAACGCTCTCTGATCTGGCCGTTATCCGACTGGAATCTGCTTACCTCTTCCTTCCCTTTTGCATGTCCCGGAAACATCAGACTGGCAATTGCGAAAAATCCTCCGCCCATCATGGAATGGACAAATTTTATATCCGGACATCTCTCAAAGAGATCGCTGAATACTTCCCTGCCGACAGCCAGTCCCTGATCCACGATACGTCCATAAGAGCGGCGCACATTATTATACGCAATAAAGGAATGATACTCTGCCGGGATCGGGGTGTGATGAACATATACATTCATTTTCAGTTCATTTACTTTCGCAAAAAACGCTGCAAACTTTGGATCATCCAGATATGCCTCACCATAATGCGCGCTGACCTGCACGGCAGTCATGCCCAGCTCTTCATGGCAGCGCTCCAGCTCTTTCAGACTTTCAGAAGTCCCATAGGGAGGAACCACCGCAAGAGGAATCAGTCTGCCTTTGCTTTTCTGAAAATGTTCATACATACCGTCATTGAACATTCGGCAGGACTCCAGGCTCATCCACTCATGACATCCTGGTACTTTCAGGAGCGCCTTGTCAACTCCTGCCGCATCCAGATCCGCCAGCTGGGTCTCCACAACATAATCCCCCTGCAGATAATTCAGGTTCTGGCTTCCCGCTGGCTTTTCCAGAACCACCTGCTTTTTCCCGGTTCCCGGAACTTCCTCGCAGTAACCGTGCCAGCCAAACTGAACCTCGCTCAGGAACTGTTTCATCAGCGCGTCATCCGTAAAAATTTTTTCCGGTACATAATACATGTTCGCATCAATAATCATTGTCTCTGCTCCTTTCGCAAACTGCAGCAGCTTCTATGCTGTCTCTATTGACACTGGTTTCAATGTTTTAAAAATATTTCTGATCATCACCGCCGCAATCAGAAATGTCAGCAGATCTGACAGCGGCATGGAATAAAGGACGCCATTCAAGTCAAACACAAGCGGCAAAAGCAGCGCCCAGCCTACTCCGAATACCACCTCACGGATAAAGGACAGTGCGGAGGACTGGAAAGCTTTTCCCAGCGCCTGCATATAGATAAAAGTGCCCTTATTCACGGTGGCCAGCGGCATAAAACACAGATAAGTGCGGAACGCCTTAATCGCAAACCGGGTATAATGTTCGCTCTCATTGGCCGCTCCGAAAATACCGATCAGCTGGTGCGGCAGAAGTTCCACGATCAGCAAAGCGATAAACCCTGTGACAAATTCGGCGAGCAGCAGCTTTTTAAACAGCTCCAGCGCGCGATCCATCCTCCGGGCTCCTACATTGTAGCCGACGATCGGAATACAGCCCGCCGCAAAACCGACCGCTATGGAAATGACGATCTGGAAAAATTTCATCACAATCCCTACAACCGCCATCGGGATCTGCGCATATTCCGGCTGCCCGAAAACAGAATCAAGACCACCGTATTTTACCAGCATATTATTGACGGCCGCCATGGAGGCTACCAGGGAAATCTGGGAGAGAAAGCTTGTGATTCCCAGAGGCAGAAACTTCCTCATCAGCCTTCCATGCAGGCCAAAACTGCTTTTTGTGAGCTTTACCGCTTTCATATGGCACAGATACCAGACAGCCAAAGCAGCCGTTAACACCTGCCCTCCCACGGTTGCCACAGCAGCGCCCATCATTCCCCATTTCAATATAAAAATACAGATCGGGTCAAAAATGATATTAAATACCGCTCCCGCGAGGGTGGAGGCCATTGCGAATCCCGGACTTCCATCTGAACGGATAATCGGATTCAGACACTGCCCGAACATATAAAACGGAATACCCATGGATATAAATGTAAAGTACTCTTTTGCCTGTGCATAGGTTTCCTCATTCACCTTTCCTCCAAAAAAGGTCAGGATCGGTTCCTGAAAGATAAAGTAAAGCACTGTCAGGACAATGCTGACCAACACAACGAGAACAGTTGCGCAGCCGATGCTCTTATGAGCGTCCTCTTTTTCCCCCGCCCCCAGGCAGATGCTCACAAACGCGCAGGCGCCGTCGCCGATCATAACCGCCAGAGACAAGGCGACGATCGTCAGGGGAAATACGGCATTATTGGCCGCATTGCCGTAAGAACCCAGATAGGCCGCGTTGGCGATAAAGATCTGGTCCACAATATTATAGAGCGCGGCAACCAGCAGCGAAATAATACATGGCACTGCAAATTTGCGCATCAATATCCCTATTTTTTCTTCCTCCAAAAAAGAATTTGATTTCTGTTCCATTTTCCTCACCTCTTTATTTCTCAAGATTCAGCAAATCCGAAATTTCTCCGATACGCCACGTAACGCGTCCGTGTGCGGCCGCCTCGCCAATGCCAGCGCTGTCAAATCCTCCCGCGCCTGCTGCTTCAATACCTGCCAGGGCATCTTCCACCACAAGACACTGCGGCGGTTTTAATCCCAGTCTTTTTGCCGCGATCAGAAAGACTTCAGGATGTGGTTTTGAATGTGTAATATCGGTTCCATCACTGACTGCGTCAAAAAAATCTTCCAGTCCGACCTGCTTCAGGATTGTTTTTGTATTTTTGCTGGAGGAGCCGACTGCCAGTTTTATTCCCCGAAGACGCAGTGTATTCAGTGTGTCTCGGGTATCCTGTGAAACATCTTCCGGCGTCATACGGGTAAGCAGTTGTCTGTAAATATTGTTTTTCTTCTCCGCCAGCGCTTCTTTTTCCTCTTGTGTGTATTTTTTCTCACTCTTTTCCAGAATGATATCCAAGCTGTCCATACGGCTGATACCACGCAGACGGTTATTAATGGTTTTATCAAAACAAATCGAAATCTCATCTGCTATCTGCTTCCACGCCTCGTAATGATACTGATCCGTGCAGCAGAGTACCCCGTCCAGATCAAAAATGATTCCTTTGTATCTCATACTGTTTCCTCTGTTCTGTTAAATTGCCGTATCCAAAAGACCGCAGAACGGATCCACCGGACTGATGCCCTTAAATGCACTGCCCCCTGTGATCTTGTCTATGACTGCCGCTATGGTATCCCTGGTTGCCGTATAAGCGTTAATATACGTTTTGATACGCGGAACATCCTGCAGATGATACGGATTGGCAAAAGATACAAAAACACTGTCCTCTTCATTCAGAAAACGCGGTATGTCCAGCGCATGCTTTTTACACCAGTGGATACGCACGTCAGTCTGATTACTTGCCTGTTCATAGTTTGCCAGATACAGAGTCAGGCGGTTCCCGGGAAGGCTTCCCGTTCCGTGCAGGTCATCTGTACCGGGATCGTACTGTTCCACCGAAAATCCTTTTTCCCGCAGCAGTTTTTCTGCCTCCATTTTCAGGCTGCCGCCGGTCTTCAGGCTGCCGCCAGGAATCTGATCATTCCCAAGCGTGATCAGACGGATGCGGCCATATTTTTCCGGGGTAACCGGCAGCACCTCCGGACACAGATTTTTTACCAGGGTCACAGCTTTATCCGCACATTCCCGATGCCATTTCCCAGGCTGGATCTGTGTCTGCTCCGGCCGGGTTTCTTCATGAATCCGGCATGTTTTCGCCTTCAGGGCCAGTATCCTTGTCACCGCTTCATCCAGACGCTCCTCTGTCAGAAGACCATCCTTTATTCCCTGAAGGATATAAGAGCAGTCCTCTTCAAGGTTCGTATTGAATACGATCATATCGCAGCCTGCCATGATGGAAGTGGGAATCGCTTTTCTCCTCTCCATCGCCATACAATATCCTCCCATGATCGTCGCGTCTGTCGTAATCACACCATTAAACTGAAACTTTTCCCTGAGAACGCCCGTCAGCATCTCTTTGCTGAGGGAAGCCGGAAGGCAGTCCGCAAACGACAGCTTCGGATTGATTTCCATGGCTACATCAGGCTGAACAATATGTCCCACCATCACACTCATCAGATCCTTCTCTATCAGGTTCCGATATATTTCGCCATAACTGCTGTACCATCCCTGCGCAGACAGGCTGTTGTACGTTGGATGCAAATGATGATCCCGGTAGTCTGTACCGTCCCCCGGATAGTGCTTCGCACAGGCAGCTACTCCATACCTCTGCAGCGTCTTTACATAGATTTCCGTATTCCGGATAACCCGGTCCTTATCGCTCCCATAAGTACGCACATTTGTAATGGGATTGAGATAATTGAGATCCAAATCACAAACAGGAGAAAAACTCCAGTTTATTCCGGCGCTTTGCCCTTCCACCGCACAGACTTTGGCAAACTTTTCCACCATCTCATCATCGGCGGCAGCAGAAACCATCATCGGCCATCCAAACAATGTGCCGTCGCTGACCGCCCCCGCTCCTCCTTCTTCCAGGTTCGCCGCTTTGAGAAGCGGAACCTGAGCGGCTGCATCCAGTAAGCGGTACTTTTCACGGATTTCCTCCGCCGGCGCCGGGCGATACAGGACAGCGCCGACCATACTGTCTTTTACCATCCGGCACAGTTCATCCATTTCATAATCTCCGCCCATAACGCAAAACAGCTGTCCCGCTTTCTGTTCCAGTGTCAAATGTGACAGCGTACTGTTCACCCACTGTATCTGATCTTTATTCAAATAGAACGGACGTTTCGATAAATCAGCCATATTCCATCCCTCCTCTGTATTCTTCATTGAAAAGCTGTACATTTTTCAGTTTTTTACTTCCATCCATAATCATCCTCCTCAATCCCCAAACCTCTCCTGCAGCTGCGGATACAGCCGCTCCGTTGTATCCTGGCTTTCAAAATTAAACGCTATTGTCGCGTTTTCCGTGCGCAGCACAATACAGCAGGGGATCTTTTCCGACACAAAAGCTTCGTAGGTTCCCCATTCCTCATTTTCCCAGGTTCCATAATGGAAGCTTCCCCGGACACCTCCGCCGATATTTGCCCCATAATCCGGGTTTTCGGCCAGTTCTGCCGAAAACACCTCATCGTACCTCAGTTCAACGGACGTTTTCTCCGGCCCGGACAGGGTCAGTCCCGTCTGCGACGGGTGGAACTCGACGCCGGGCAGGATTCCCCGATACATAAAATACGTAATGACTACAAAAATAGAGGCAATGATCAGTAAATCCCGCCTCGAAAGCCACTGGCAGTTTGCTTTTCTCATCCCTTTTTCCTGCCTTTCCCGATGTCAGCACTTTGAAAAATAATCCTTCTGCTCTTTTGACAAATTGGTTCCGTACTTTTATAATATAAGTAATTCTATTCGCAAAGAATGTTCAAGAAACGGAAACGATACTTTGACCAGGGAGAATACTATGGATATAGAATACATCAGAGAATATCTTGTCATGGTGCAGGAGAGCAACTATACGGAAGCAGCCGACAAGCTCTACCTGTCGCAGTCTACCTTATTCAAGCATATCAAAACGCTGGAAAACGAACTGGGCGTCCCATTGTTTGAAAAATCCGGCCGCCGGATCACCATCACCAAATATGGAAAGATATTTGCCGGATATGCCAATCAGATCGTCAATCTGGCCAACTGCTGCCTTGCCGATGTCCAGAGACTGCAGGAGACTGAAAGCAATCTGCTGATCCTGGCCTCGGATTACCGCATCCACGATCTGATCCGTGATTTTTGTTACATGAACAAAGGCTACGTGGTCCGTACCTGCGCCGGAGATGCCAGGAAAGTGCTTGCTTCCGGAGAATGCAGCCTGGCAATACTGCTGCGCGGCCTGGAAACGAAAGAAGAACTGAAGCAAATGAAAGAATTCGAATACCGGGACGTCGGATCAGAAAGTCTCGCTGCCATCATTCCCAAAACGCATCCTCTGTCTTCGCGTACATCTGTCCGGATTAAAGAACTTGCACATGAAGATATTATTTCCGTTAATACCAAATGGGATCTTGGAATGCGGGTATTTGACCGGTACGACATCACTCCCAGGGTGGTAATGACCGCTCTGGTAGGCACCGAAGCCATCGAACTTGTGGAGGACAACAGCGGTATTGCACTTCTTCATAAAAAGAGTACCGCAATCCGTTTCAATGAAGATCTGATTTCTATTGTCGATCTGGATCCTGAAGTGAAACTGACGCTCTCCGTTGCCTGGCGGAAAGGAGAAACCCTGACAAAAGCCGAACAAAAATTTGTCAGATTCGTGCAGAGTTACTTTAAAGATTATTAAGCGTCAGACTGCGGCACAATCACCCTGGTGAGTTTTTCTGTCATCCATGGCTGATCATGCCGCAGCTTTTTTATTGTCCCCGGCAGCCGCAGTTTCCGGAATAGTTCCCTCCTCTGTTCTCCTTTTCCTTTATCACGAAAGGAAATTTTTCTCCATCCACCTGGTCATATAATCGTAAAGCGCATCTTCCGTATCCCCAAATTCCCCAGGTGCTTTCTCTGCATCATGGTTCGGAGTGAAATTATGAGTCGCTCCATGTACAAAAGCAATCTCCTTATTTTCCGATACCGCCTCATTGTAGATCAGTTCGGAAGCCATATATTCATAGCTGCCTGTCATTCCCATCACCAAAAGAGGAACATGCACTCCTTTAATATTGCCGATTCCGGAAGCATAGCTGGAATCCCAGTCTACGCCAAGCACATCATCCGCGGTAATGGCAAATCCATCTGTACGCATCGCCTGGGAGCTCAGGAATCCACGCACTGTATTTTTGTTCGCACCCATACCGTAAGTATGAGACATACTGTGGTCACACTCAGCAGTACGCTGACAATAGATCACCTCATGCGTGATACTGCCGTCTCCGTGAAGCAGATCATAGGCACCCTTCGTATGATTCAGCAGGTGCAGATCCTGCGGGATCAGGCGGTTATTTGGCTTCGGCTGATTAGCGGCCGTGATAATGAACGGCTCATCATCTGCGTAGCAGCCTTTTCCCTGTTCGATCAGATGCAGGCGTTCCAGCGCCATTTTCACTAATTGGGCATTTCTGCGCTCCTGCGCGGCAAAATATTTTTTCTTAAATTCCTCACTGTAATGGGACCCCTGCGGATCATAGCCATTTGCCGGATTAAAAATATCAAATTCCGGATCCAGCTTCATTCCATTGCCTTCCTCCACGATTGCAGGGTCAAGGCTCACCAGCGTCATCACGCCATTGCCATAGTTGGCGTCCATCAGCATGACCGCATCCGCCGGTTCCAGTTTTTCCTTCACCCGGCAGGCATAGATTTTTTCCGGTCCCTGATAGATCTGCGGCCCATTCTCGGCAATACTCTGGTAAGCTGTGATCAGAGTCGCGCCTCCGCTGTGTCCCATCAGTATCAGTACCTCTACGCCTGGCACACGTTTCATAAAACGCACGGCTGTATTCAACAAAGAAAATTTATCGTCGATCGGTCCGTTTTCAACTGACTCGCAGGCCAGTACACGAAATCCGCGCTTTGCCAGCTGCGGAGCCATGTTGAATGCCATGTAATTCTGGTCGCAGTGCATCATCACCACTCCCACCCGGCTGTTTTTTCCGGGATCCGCAGGAGCGTACAACATCGCGTTTTTAAACCAGCCAATCTCCACCAGCGTCTCATTCACGCCTGCAATCCTCTCATCCCGAAACTGGCCGTTTCTCATTCTTCTAATCATCCTGTCTATTCTCCTATCCGTTAATCTCTTTTACGCGGCAGCAGGACACAAAATGTCCGGGGGAAACCTCTTCCAGCTGCTGCGGCTGCTGGCAGGCCTCCGTCGCGTACGGGCAGCGCGCCGCGAACCGGCATCCCGGTTTCGGGTTGATCGGGCTGGTAATCTCGCCGGTCAGCTGAATACGCTTCAGAGGACGGTGAATATTCACGCTGGGGATCGCGGAAAGCAGAGCCTTCGTATACGGATGCAGCGTATTCTCAAACAGTTCATCCGTCTCCGCCTTTTCCACAAGCTGTCCCAGATACATAACACAGATGTGATTGGAA
The DNA here is from genome assembly GCA_947594335.1 of uncultured Lachnospiraceae bacterium. Classification (GTDB taxonomy): domain Bacteria; phylum Bacillota; class Clostridia; order Lachnospirales; family Lachnospiraceae; genus Choladousia. Next base: position 9,163 of record CANQEC010000014.1, on the reverse strand, counting down.
ATATGGCGTACCACCGACAAATCATGCGTAACAAACATATATGCCATTCCCATCTGATCCTGCAGATCCATCAGCAGATTCAGCACTGCCGCCTGTATCGAGACATCCAGGGCCGATACCGGTTCGTCGCAGACAATGAAATCCGGCTTCAGGGCCAGCGCCCTGGCGATGCACACACGCTGGCGGCGTCCGCCGTCCAGTTCGTGCGGATAAGCCATGCGAAGCCTCTCGTCAATACCCACCAGCTCCATCAGGCGGTTCGCTTCCTCTTTCATTTCTTTCTTGGAACGGAAGCGTTTGGACCGCTTCAGCGGCTCCATGACCGTGCTCTCAATACTCAGACGCGGATTCAGACTGGAATACGGATCCTGAAATACAATCTGCATCTGCTCACGCACTTTTTTCAGTTCATTGCCCTTTACATGGGTGATATCTTTTCCCTTCAGGTACATTTTCCCTTCTGTAGGCTCCTGCAGATGGATTAAAGTTCGGCCCAGGGTGCTCTTCCCGCATCCTGACTCGCCTACCACGCCCAGGGTCTCCCCTCTGTTAATGGTAAAACTTACATCATCTACCGCATGGTTAATGCCTGCCGGTACCTTAAAATATTTTTTCAGGTGTTCTACACGAATCAATTCTTCCGCCATTTAATTGCCTCCTTCCCGAATACAGGCGCAGAAATGGCCTGGGGTGATTTCTCTGGAAGTAATCTGACCTTTCCGGCATGCGTCCGTTGCATGAGGACAGCGCGGATGGAAAGAACAGCCCTCCGGCAGGTTCGTAGGATCGGGCGGCATTCCGGCAATCGGACTGAGCCGGGACGTCCTGGAATCAATATCCGGCAGGGATCCGAACAGACCGAGTGTATAAGGATGCGCCGGATGATCAAACACATCCTCCTTTGTCCCGCTCTCTACAATCTTTCCTGCATAGATCACGGCTACATCGTCACAGGTTTGAGCGATTACGCCAAGGTCATGGGTAATCAGGATCATGGATGTGCCGAATTTCATTTTCAGGTCATTGATCAGTTCCGGTACCTGAGCCTGAATCGTCACGTCAAGAGCGGTTGTCGGCTCATCGGCCAGCAAAAGTTCCGGATTGCAGGCCAGCGCCATGGCAATGACCACACGCTGCTTCATGCCGCCGGAAAACTGATGCGGATACTCAGCGTAACGCTCCGCCGGGATCCCCACTGTCTCCAGCATCCTGCCGGCTTCACGCATACCGGCCGCTTTATCGTAATCGTTGTGCAGCAGCAGCACTTCCAGGATCTGATCCCCCACTGTCATCAGCGGATTCAGCGCAGTCATCGGATCCTGAAAGATCATGGCGATCTTTTTGCCGCGCACATCAAGCATGTCCTCTTCTTTTTTCTTCAGCAGATCCTCCCCGCCAAGAAAAATCTCACCGCTTTTCACTTTAGCCGGCGGATCGGGCAGAATCCGCAGAATAGCTTTCGCGATCGTCGTTTTGCCGGCTCCTGTCTCTCCGACCAGTCCCAGCGTCTTCCCTTTCTGTACATCGAAGGAAACACCATTTACTGCGCGGACCTCCCTGCGGGCCTGAGAATAGGAAACCTCCAGGTTTTTTACCGAAAGAAATACTTCTTTATTTGTACTCATGCGTTTTCACCTCTTTCTCAGTCTCTCAGCTTCGGATCCAGAGCGTCGCGGATGCCGTCGCCCATCAGATTAATGGCAAATACCGTAAGCGCGATCGCAATACCAGGCACCAGAAGCATATGCGGATACGTTCGGATCTGGGTCTTGCCGGTGGCCAGCATGGCGCCCCATTCCGGGTTCGGAGGCTGAATGCCCAGGCCTATATAGGAAAGGGAAGCCGCCATGATCATCGTGCTGCCGATGCCCATAGTTGTGGTAACGATAACCGGCTGGATTACGTTCGGAAGCAGATGCCGGAACATGATGGAAAAACTGGAGCAGTTAATTGACTGCGCCGCCTCTATGTACTCTTTCGAGCGCTCCGTCAGGATCTGGCCGCGGATCATACGCACTGTACCAGGAATGCCGCCAACCGTCAGAGCCAGCACGGTAGAAAAGAATCCGGAGCCCATCACATTTGATACCAGAATACAGAGCAGCATGCCGGGCAGAGCCGCCCACACATCCATCAGACGCATAAGGAATGTTTCAATCTTTCCTCCAAAAAAACCAGCCACGGAACCAATGATCACACCCACGGCGGCGCCAAACAGGGAGGAGCACAGACCCAGGGCCAGGGAATATCTGCCGCCATACATCAGACGGGTAAAAATATCGCGCCCCATCTCATCACAGCCAAGCAGATGCGCTTTGGAAGGCCCTTTAAACATATTGATCAGATCGATGCCGTTTACATCATAGGGCGAAAAGAACGGCCCGATCAGACAAACGAGAACAATGATCACAAATAAAATCACGCCAAGTTTGGCGCTGAACGCCTTTGTCATTCTGCCAAAAAATTCCAGAACAGCATTCGGTCTCTTATACTGCTGTTTCGCGGTCATCCTTTCACCTTCTTCCCTCTGCTGTACTGTGCCTTGATACGCGGATCAAGAAAAGCGTAGCACAGATCCATAATCAATATTGCAAAAGAAGTAAACAAAGCCAGAAAGATTACGCAGGCCCAGACCACCGGATAATCATGCTGATTGACTCCGGAAAGCAGATAAGCCCCGACACCTGGTATGGAAAATACGGACTCAATAACTGGGGAACCTGCAATCATCACTGCCAGTCCGCCGCCAACACCGGTAATAATCGGCATCATCGCATTGGGAAGCATATGTTTGCGGGTAATGACACTTTCCTTCTGCCCTTTCGCCCTGGCCGTAGTCACGAAATCCGCCCGGATAACCTCCAGCATGCTGGAACGCGACTGTCTGGCATTGACGGCGATCGCTCCCAGACTGCTGGAAATGATTGGCAGTATGTAGCCTGTCCAGCTGTCAATGCCGTAAGCCGGCAGCCAGCCCAGTTTCAGGGAGAACAGCAGGATCAGCAGCAGCGCCACAAAGAAATCCGGCGCCGATACAAATACCATGGCGATAACCATTACAAAAGAGTCCTGCCATTTTCCTTCATGCGTCGCCGCGATGATTCCAAGGATCGTACCAATGCTTACATTGATTATCATACCGCTCAGGCCAATGATCAGAGTACGCGGGATACGTTCTAACAGCTCTGCCATTACCGAACTGCTGAATACCCAGGAATCTCCAAAATCAAAGCGAATAAATGTGTTATACATAAACCGTCCTAACTGGACAAGATACGGCTGATCGAGTCCGAGGGCCGCCCGTTTGATCACCAGCACGTCCTCCGTCGCCTCCGGCCCCAACAGGATCTTGGCCACGTCTCCGGGAACCAGATAGGTCAGAGTAAACACGACGAAACCGGCACACCAGAGAATGACAACCGTCAGGAGCAGTCGTTTAATGACATATCTTGACATATATTTTCCTCCAAAAGCTCTTGTTAAATAATATTTATCTGTTTTTTTATTGTCAAATTATATGTTTACAGAATATTTTTCGCAAAAAAAGAGCCGCTGCATAATTATACTGGTAGATTTTAATACACAAAAACCTGTTTATAAATTATGCAGCAGCTCTCAGGCATTCATCCTGATTCTTTTGAGATGCCGCGCTTACTGTCCCTCATAAGTGGAACTGGAAACTGTATAGTAACCCTCACGCTTGTACAGATCCGTAATCTTATTGGAATATATCAGGGCACTGCTGGTACCAACCAAAGAGTAACAGTACGCATGTTCAATCACATAATCCAGGCAGGCGCGCATATGTTCTGCGTCATGGGTCGCATCCGCACAGGCCGTTTCATACAGATTCTGAAGTTCTTCATCTCTTACCCAGCAGGTGGTCGCGTCTCCGTTTACTTCATTGTCAAACAGCAGATGCCATGCGCCAACCATATCCGGGCCGCCGATCGTATTCATACCGAGATCCCAGCCGCTCTCCTGGGCAATCTGCGTCTCGAAATTGTCCGTTGTCACGGACTGGATTTCCGTCTGCACGCCGATCTGAAGCAGGAAAGCCTGAATCATCTGTGCCGCCGCACGGGCTGCCTCAGAGTTATTGGTCAAAAGTACCAGTGTCCGTCCATCATAGTCGGAAGCAGCCAGATACTCTTTTGCTTTATCCATATCATAATCTGTGATAAAGGTATCATTCAGGATCAGGGATTCATCGTAATCACTGAAGTAGGAGGTTCCGAAAGTATCCATCGGTACATAGGTACCACCCATCGCCGTAGCTACGGAAGCATTGTCAATCGCGTAGAAGATTGCCTTACGCAGGTTCTCATCCAGATTCAGACAGTTCGGAGCGATGTAGTAATAGTCGCCGGATACTGTTACTTCTGTCGTGTACTGATCCGCGAGGGAACTGTTCTCAAATTCTTCCATCATCGCGATCGGAACATAGGAGCAGAGGTCCACCGTACCGGTCTCAAGACCAACCACAGCTGTAGAAGCCTCAGTGATCACCTGGAACTCAATCTCCTGCACGTTTGCACGGTGTCTCGGCTCCAGTTCGTCAATATAAGCCAGGCCCCAGTAATCGTCGTTCGCTTCCAGAACCAGTTTGGAGCCGGAAGTAAATTCTTTTACCTTATAAGCGCCGGTACCAACCGGATTGGTAGCAAAGCTGCCGTTCGCCTCATAGGATGCCTGGGAAAATACCAGCGCCCGTGTCAGCGGGAATTCCGCTTCGGAAACTGCCGGCAATGGTTCTTTCCAGTGCATATTAAAAGTCAGATCGTCGATCACTTCTACAGAATCGAAATAATCAAAGCGAATCGCGTTGCCGCTCTCAACCAGCCACTCCAGGCTGAATTTTACGTCGCTTGATGTGATCTGATTCCCATTCCAGTCATACACATTATCTTTCAGCGTGATCTTCCATGTGGTATCGTCCACTTCCTCGTAACCAGCCGCCATACAGGGTCTCAGTTCACGGCTGCCGTCGTCCGCCATATCGAACAGCGTCTCATAGAGAGAATAGATAAAATAGAACCGCGGATCATTGTTTACCGAGTCCGGCTCCAGATCCTGGGGATCGATCGCCAGCGCGACATTAATCTTGTCGAAACGGCCATTTTCCAGAACTTCCGCCGAGGCGGTCATTCCCACCAGCATCGATGCACTCAATGCCAGAGCTGCTGCTTTTTTGAACATTTTGTTCTTCATAAAGTTATCCTCCTTTTGTACTTTTGTTTGAATTACGTTCTTGATGTCTGTATTATAAATTATCGTCAATGATTATGTCCATTTCCTGATTTTACCGTTATTATTCCAAACAGGAAATGATAAGCCCTCAAAAAACTTGTGGCAAACGCCAAAAATATATGACGTTTGCCGCGGAAACTGCACAAATTGCCTGTTATTCGAAATTTTCATCGGATACAATCACGATATCATCTTCACCCGGTTTGTTCTCATTCTCCTCCATGAGATAAGGGATCCTGCCTTCCGTCAGATATATGGCAGCGGATAAGGCAGAGGCGCCAAGAAATTCCAGAACCGCATACCAGATACCTGCATAGGCCCCTCTGTGCAGCATCAGATACAACAGGGTTGTCAATCCATCAGCCGCCAGACAGGCCGCGCAGCCAAAAGAGCCATTTTTCAGTGATCTTGAAGATACACGATAGTCATTAATTGTCATCTTCCGGGGTACAAATAAGTAATTGACCAGCAGTATATAAAGCAGGTATATCAGGAATCCAACCGTTGCGGCCTCCGGCAGCACTACATAAAGTACATTGCCGCTCTCTTTCTGGTAGACTGCCGCCGCTCCGAAAAGAAACAGCACTCCAACAGCCAGAAGCACATAGAAGATTCGAAGGCCAACATAAGCAGCCGCTTTCAGATCCTGCCGATACCAGGCGCCAGTGTACACCCTCCGGAGTGTCTTTTTCCCTTTTTCATTGACCATCTCATATTCTGCATATCCCTCAAAATAGCGATGATAAGATTTACTATGGAAAGACCTCTGATCGCGGTCCTCTGCCATCTTTCTTCTCAACCTGCGGTTTGCCAGGCGCATCCTTTTCTTATAATCCATGCTTCCCCTCCCTTTGCACTGTTCTCCGGATACTACAGTTTCCTTATCACAGCCGGATCGATGGATCGGATATCCGGACTGCAGGTTTTCGCCATCACCCTGACAGCTCTTTTGTCATCTGCTCCAGTTTTTCCTGCACACCGGCCGCTCACAAGCGGCTATACCAGACTCAACCCTCCGCTGACATCCAGTGTCGTTCCCGTCAGATAGGATGTCTCTTCACTTGCCAGATAGCAGATCGCCTGCGCCAGGTCGTCCGGTGTTCCCATTCTTCCCGCCGGAATATATGGCAGCATAGCTGAGGTATCTTTGAAGTCCGGCATATCCGCCTTCCCCATTCCCTGAGGTTTCAGACGTTCAATCGCGCCTTTGGAAATACAGTTTACCGTAATTCCCTCCGGTATTAGTCTGGCAGCGCAGTTTTTCATCAGAGACCAGACCGCACCTTTCGCAACCGCATTGGCAAAGCTTTCCAGCCTGCCGCCACGGACCCCCTCCACCGTCGTCATGAAAATCACACGCGGCGCTCTGCTTTTTCTCAGATACGGAAGCGCCGCTTTCAGCATTCCGTAAGAACCGCCCAGTAAATGTCCCACGTCCTTAAGCAGACCTGCTGTATCTACCGTGTCAATGCTGTCCTCCATTCCATCGCCGCCGGTATTACTGATAATCACATCGATCGAACCGAATCTTTCAAAGATTTCCTGATACACTTCACCATCTGTTTTGGGCGGATCCTGGCAGTTCCCGTCCATAACTGCCTCACACATTCCAATACTTCCCGATTCTCTGATCTCTTCCAGTAGCTTCTGCGCCTGTGCAGGCTGATGGGTCATCATCACTACATTCATTCCGCCAGCGCAAAGCGCCTTTACTGCCGCTGCCCCGTCGCCGCCGCTCGCTCCGGCAAATACACAGGTTCTTCCTTCCAATTTCATTTTGATACACTCCTTCCAAATTTACATTTTCTATTGTCATTGTAAATTTAAATCAATAAAAAAACAATTCGATTTCCGCGTTGTTCTATGCGGAAACCGAATTGTTATTATCATTTCCATTCAAAATCAATACTTTCTTTGGGCGATGGCTATAAGAACCGCCAGCACCGCCATGAAGGCAGCCACCAGAATAAGCGGGATCATCCCGTCCACATACCCGGTCCAGCTGGATTGAATCACTTTTTTTATACTGCGTTAGTGTCATGCCACCTGCTCAAAGTATTTTTTATAATCCCCGCCGGGCCAGATGGGATCCCCCATAAATTCCCGGAGTTTCCTGCTAAAAATTTTCTCTTTGTTCTATTCTTTCTCTTAAGTATTTCCTAGATAATTAGTTATACAAGCCACCTTCATTCAACAGAAAATCATAAATACTCATAATTAGTACCCCATCTTTATTGTAATATGATGTCGGCGCGTCTTTCGTAATGATAATCTTCTTAAAGAAATCACCAGTCAGCATCAGAGAACGCTGTTCCTGCTCCATTTTGGCCTGATCCGGAACTGCATAGGCCGACTGGATATAATAACGCCTGGACCCCTTGCTGCAGACAAAATCAATTTCCAGCTGTCTTCGGATCCCATGCCCTTTTTCATTCGGTCCATTTAGAGTAACAACACCCACATCTACATTGAATCCTCGTATTTTCAGTTCATTGAATATGATGTTCTCCATCGTATGCGTTTCTCCCAGCTGGCGAAAATTTAGGCGTGCGTTCTGCAGGCCCAGATCCGTGAAATAATATTTGACCGGTGTATCAATATACTTCTTTCCCTTAATATCATAACGAAGAGCACTGTCAATCAGGAAGGAGTCGCAAAAATAGTCAATCAGAAGCTGGCAGAGATTATTTCAAGCATAGGATAAATCGCCACTACATCGCTGCCATATGGATCTTTTCCCTCCATATGCTCTTTTATTAATGCCAGGTTTAACGGTTTGTACGCCTGTATTTCATAATCTTTGCATCTGATGCCATCGCTCTTCTGTATGTGGCAGCTATGATCCCATCGATTAAAGCACTGTGTATAGTATCCGGTCAGGTTCATTCTCTGAATCCGATAAACTGCCTGTCCTTCTCCATAAAAACCACTTTCCGTGATAAAGATGATATACGTATCCGGCAGTTCTCTGAACTCCTGCCCGGCGTCAAGATTCTCCATATCAATCACACTGGAGTGATATCTTGCGCGGTGCGGGTCTGCCCCAAGGTCGGATCTCTGGATTTCCAGATCATAAAATTTCCCTGAATCATCTGTTCTATAAGATTCAAATTCTTGTAGGATAAAGAAAAAAGGCGCTCAACCAACGTAAGCGCACTCTGTTTTCCTGATTTCAGTTTAAAACACAATTTAAATAATTAAGAGGTTATTTGGCAGGCGTCGCGGCTCCTGCATCTCTTTTAACCCATGGGGTGTGTGGTTGCAACGAAATTTACCACCTCAAATAACCTCTTATTATCTTATAACTATTATAGCGTATTTATTCTTTAATATATATGACATCTTTGTTTTTCAGATAATTTTTCAATCTCTTCTCTGTAATTTTCCAACTGGTAATAATAGAATTCTTGTGTCCCTTTTGTTCACCTGTCGTACTTATTTTAAGTACCAATAATGAACTTTCTTTCTCCTCATTAATTCTTTTTATAACCAGTCCTGTGTTTGGACGCTTATCTTTAATTATGTAATCTGGATCATCCAAAATATCTTTTATATGACTCAGCATATCAATATATGCTTCCGAATGCCGCTCGCGAATATGCGCTAATTGTTTTCCAGTGATAATTACCTCATCTGTTATATGATCTTCAGAAATACTGCCATATATTTTCCAATCCAAAGTACCCAAACTATAGATTACTGCATTATTATTCTCATAAGGAATACACTCTACCGTCCGAACCGTCTTATTCTCCATACCGGTTCTCCTTTCTGCCTAATAACTATTTCGGTTAGTGATTACACTCCATTTTGTGCAACCAGTATTCTTATGTTTTATAGTACCACACATTACATAAAATTGCAATAAAATAATTTATTTTTTCGCTTGTTGATCCAATGACATACTCCTGCC
>CANQEC010000013.1 GCA_947594335.1 uncultured Lachnospiraceae bacterium | reverse complement strand
TTCAAGGAAAACATCGATCCGGTTCTGCCCGGTTCCGGTGAGCTCATAATACTTTCTGATGCGCCCATTGTACTGGCACCTGTACGTCCGCAGGCTTCCGTTCTGCTCCAGACGTTTCAGGATCGGATAAAGCGTGGATTCAGAAATGTCAATGCAGCGGCTGATATCCCGGATAATCTTATAGCCGTAGGACGGTCCTTTCTTTAGAACAGCCAGCACACATACATCCAGGATTCCCTTTTTTCTCTGTGCATCCATAATCATTCCTCCTGTAATACGGATCTTTTGATCCATCTGCTATACCATGCTTTAAATGCTATTTATAATATAGTATATATAGCATAGTATGTCAAGACAAGATTCCAAATCACGCAAAAATACTGTTAAACAGAGAAAGGCGCCGCAAAACCACCAAAACCTGGTGATTTTGCGGCGCCCGCTTTTTAAATGAACTATATTTGTCATGCGAAGCTATTCTCCAACAAACACTGGAAAGCTTTCTACTGGCTCCATTCCTCCATCTCCGGACGGTTAGTATAATCGTACACCTGACTTACGTCAAACAGCGGAGCCAGAATATCCGGATTTGACGACATCCGGTATCCGTCAATATTCATGCGCCCTGTCCGCAGGTATGTCTCCCCGAACTGCACCCAGGATAAAGACGACCCGTCAACATTACAGAAGTAATCGAATCCGACGCTCTTCAGATAGTTAAACTTTTCGTTATCTGAAGAATATCCGGTCCAGTCCCCGATATCCGAGCCAAACGCGAAAATGATCATGTCCGTGCCGCCGACGATCGGGGAAACGTAATCCAGCCATTTCTGCGTATCGGTCTGAAGTCTTTCAAGGGACGCATCTGAAACGGAAATATGTCCCCAGGTATGGCTGGCAAATTCCCATCCGGACGCCTTCATCGCGCTGGCCACTTCTGTGGCTGCCGCCACATCCGCCTCAAAATTAAACTCCGGATGCTCCTCAAGCCATTTTGCCTGATCCGCCTGCAGAGCCAGCTTATCTCTGTAATCCCCGTCCGTGCGGTATCCAAGCACTCCGTTGTACCCCGTGAGGACTACAATGCCTTTGCGTCCGTGATAGGAGAAATCCGGATGCTCCTTTATGAAGGTGTCCAGAACCGGAACCATATCGTAATCTCCCACCGTCGTATTTCCGGCCTCGTCAGTATATTCGTTCTTTACCTCGCCGTTTGCATCAACGATCAGCCTGTCGGCAAAACCGTCATTCGCATAGGAATGATAATAGCTCACGTCATCCTGCGAAAAGATGACCGGTTTCTTTCCTTCCGGCAGCCAGATACTCTTTCTCTGCATTTTTCCTTCCGCATCGATCTCTCCCATATCATGAAGGCTGACCAGAACATACCCTTTCTCATACATCGACTGGATAATCTTTTTAAATTCATCCAGCGTCACCATATTCTTATTATATCCCTGCTCATTTCCATCCCCGTCAAACGCGCGCGTCGGATCGACGATCAGGGAATGAACAAATACATGCTCAACCGTATCCGGAGAAATTTCCACGCAGGCAGCCTTCGCCGCCTCATATTCCGCCGTTTTCTGCTGGGCAGCCTGATCCGCGCCGTATTCCCCGCGCGCCTTCAGCAGGTCAATTGCCCCGTCGTAATCATACTGTGCCGCCTTAAGATCCGCCTGGGCGATCACATCAGCCGGAACCGCAGGAGCAGGCGTTTCCACGACCTTTTCCGTCTGCGCATGTTCCGTCTCCACGGCCGCGCCTCCCGGCGCCTCATTCACACCCGCATTCCCGTTATCCGCTTCCTGTGCCGCGTCGTCCCTGGTCACGACCGTTCCTTTTGAATGTCCCGAAAACAGGCCTTCCAAAAATGTCAGATTAATTTCCACGCCCTGGCTGTAAAGAATACAGTAACCGGCGATTCCTCCTCCGGCAAGCAAAAGAAGAACCAGGAAGCAGATCAGAAAACGCCGTCTGCGCAGCTCGCGCTTTCTCCGCTTCATTCGCGCTTCTCTTGCCAGATCCCTTTCACTTTTTTGCTCCGGTTCGGCCGTTTTCCGGGTTTTCCCTCTTTTGCCGGCTTTACCGGCTTCTCCAACTTCCCCGGCTTCCTCAGTTCCTTCAAATTCTTCGATTCCTCTGGCTTCCTCAGTTCTCTCAAATCCCCCGATTCCTCCGGATTCATCACTTTCTTCAAATTCCCCGATTCCTCCGGATTCATCACTTTCTTCAAATTCCCCGATTTCTCCAGATTCACCGGTTTCTCTAAATCCCCCGATTTCTTCGGCCTCACCGGCTTCTTCAGATTCCCCGATTCCTTCAGCCCCACCGGCCTCACCGGTTTTCCGGGCTTCCCCGGCCTCCGGTTCCCGCATAAACCTTTCTTCCCCAGGTTTAAACTCAGAACCCGACATCTTTGAATCAGGGGCGAAGCTCTCTCCTTCCGATTGTGAACCTTCCCTATCATATTCCGGCTCCAGCTCCAGAAATTCCTCCCGGGTCAGCTCCTGATCCAGCCATTCCTCCTCGTCAGATGGGCTCTCTTTTGGCAGCTCTTCTTCCGAACCCCACCGTCCGTCTCCTGCTTCCCTGTTTCTTATCTCCTCATCTCTTCCCTCGTCAGCATCTTCTCTGAAATCCTCATGGATCGTATCTACCATTTCCGGATATTTTTTCCCCTTTTTCTTTCTAAACAGATTCATCCTTCGCTCCCCCCTGACTTATCGTTCGGTATTGGAAATATTATACGTTTTTTAATTTAACATACTTTTAAAATAAATAAAGAGATATTATAAAGAGTTAATCGAAAATTAATAAAATTCTCACCGGTCTGTGCGCAGGCCCGGGCATGGAAACCAGCTGCTGACGCAGCACCTGGGCCGCGCAGACAAGCAGGAGGAAAAGCCGCCTCCTCGATTCTATTCTCCGTCTCCCTTTATCACAAGCATAACTGTCCTGATCAGTATCTTAATGTCAAGGCTCAGGCTCCATTCCTCAATATACCTGGTGTCCAGCCTGACGACCTCCTCAAAGTCCCTGATCCTGTTTCTGCCGCTCACCTGCCACAGCCCCGTCATTCCCGGGCGGATCGAGATCCGGACAAGATGATTCATATTATACTGCTCATACTCTTCCACGGTCGGCGGACGGGTTCCGATCAGACTCATATCGCCCTTTAAGACGTTCCAGAACTGCGGAAATTCATCGATCGACGTCTTCCGGATAAACTCCCCGACACCCGGAATGATGCGGGGATCTTTCTCGATTTTAAACATCAGCCCCTGCATCTCATTCTGTCTCATCAGCTCCTTCTTGCGTTCCTCCGCATCCATATACATGGAGCGGAATTTATACATCCGGAACTTTCTCCCGTTCTTCCCGATCCTCTCCTGCGTGAACAGAACCGGGCCGGGACTCTTTTTCTTGACAGCCGCCGCGACAAACGGAAACATGAGCGCCGTCAGGAAAAGGCCTGCCAGAGCGCCCGCGATATCCATGCATCTTTTGAGAAACAGATCGCGGTAAGCCGCCACCTTTATGCTGCTTGTCAGCACCATAAAGCCCGCAAACTCGTCCACAACTTTGTTTCCCGCGTTCTTGTTGATTCCCATCAGGTTCTGGTGGACTGTCACTCCCATCCGGATACAGGACTGTATGATATTTTCGGTCGCCTGAAAATTCCCCGAAACGCTGACAAACAGTTCATCGACGACATTTTCCTTGATATAACCGATAAAATTATTGCGGTCCGCCACGATCGAGACGCCCTCTACTTCGGTCCAGCCATGCGGATTTTTGTCCACCAGTATAATGCCTGTGATCTCATAATCGCGGTATTTCCGCTCAAGAAGTCCCCTGACAGTCTCAGATGCGATATCGGAAGATACCACCGCCAGAACCGACACAAGGCTGTTTTTTTTCATCATCCGCCTGCGCAGCCACGTCTTCAGCGAGATACGGAGCAGATACATCAGGACAATGCCGATTCCCCATGTCCAGAACAGGGTAAGACGCGAATACAGCTCAGATCTCTGAACCGCAAACAGATAGAGCAGTATTCCGACCATAATAAACGAAAAATGCGCCGACGCGGCCCTGAACTCCTTCAGATATCCTCTTCTTATCACATCCTGATAGCTGTCGCGGAAAAAAACAAGCACGATGTCGATCACGATCATCAGCAGTCCGATCCTTGTATATTCCGATCGGGCATAAACACTGTCAAATCCATGCCTGAGCCCATAGGCCAGCGAAAGAGAAACACAGATACTGAAGATATCCAGAAGCATAAAGTCCAGATGCTTCAGCAGCCTGCTCTTTTTCCTGCTATACATATCCCGCGCCTCCCTTTCTCATCTGCACCGCGCTTTCCCGGCAATACTGCCTGCAGCCGCGTCAATATAAACTGCAGCAACGATCCAGTCAATTCGTCTGTGGTACTCCCCTGTCTACAGCCGCGTCAGTATGAAACTGCAGCGCCCCCGGACGCAGACTGTTTTCCTTCCCGCATGCACAAAGAAGCTGTCGGCCGCGCAAAATTCCATCTTCCCGTCGCCGACCTGAATCTCCCCGCTCCCTTCAAGAATCACAACCGAGGAGAACGAAGCCTCATCGACTACAATCTGCACGGATTTTTCCACATCGTACCGGACGCTTGTAAAATACTTGCATTCGCACAGCGTCTGCTGCCGGTATCCGTCCTGCACAAGAAGCGGATACTGTCCCGGCGCCCGTCTGCTCTCCTCTTTTGGAAGCGTCTTTTCGCCATCCTCTGCGGCGGATACATTTCCGTCGTCTGCCTGCGTTCCCGATACGACGGAGCGCGTATTTGCCACGGCGACCGCCTGATCCAGATGCAGCTCGCGGAGATTTCCGAATTTATCTCTTCTTCCGTAGTCATAGAGCCTGTACGTGCAGTTTGAATTCTGCTGGATCTCGCAGATCAGTATCCCGCGCCCGATTGCGTGAATCGTCCCAGCCTCCACAAAAAAGGTATCTCCCTTTTTGACTTTTACCTCATTCAAAATTTCCGTGATGGAATTATCGAGCGCACGCTGTCTGAGCTCCTGCGGCGACACGGATTTTTTCAGCCCGAAATAGATCGATGCCCCCGGTTCGCAGTCCATGATGTACCACATTTCATTTTTTCCGTACTCGTTTTCATGCGGGAGCGCATAGCTGTCGTCCGGATGCACCTGAACCGAAAGCTGATTTTTCGCGTCGATAAACTTGATCAGCAGAGGAAATTTCTCAAACGCCTGGCACTTCCAGCCAAGAGCGTCCTCCCCGATCAGTTCCAGGTACTCCCTGAATAGCATTCCCCTGTATTTTCCGGAGGCGACGCGGCACTGTCCGTCCTCGTGCGCGGACAGTTCCCAGCTCTCCGCTATAATATCGTAATCACATTTTTTCCCGTAGATATCCCGAAGCCTGGTTCCTCCCCAGAGGTAATCCTTAAATACGGGCTCGCACAGCACAAATTCCTCGGCAGAAGCGCCTGTCCCGGGATCGGCTTCCACAACGCCTTCCTTGTCCTCCTCCGTAACCTGGGGCCCAAATGACACCTCCACGATGACCAGGTCATCCTCGCCCCGGTTGGACAGTCTGTGGTTGACGCCGACCGGTACCTCAATGCTGCTGTAGAGGGGGAGTTCTCTCGTTACGCCGTCCAGTGTCACGCAGGCCGTTCCCTGAACGACGGACCATTGTTCGCTGCGCAGCGCGTGCCGGTGCGTCGTAAGCGATTTCCCGGGATAGACGCGCACACGCTTTACTTTATAATTGGAAGTATAGCTTAAGATCTCATAGACTCCCCAGGGACGGTACACCAGTCCCGATTTTTCAAAATAAACCCCGTATTCCGGGTGGCGCTGCATGATCTGCTTGATGGCTGTCCCGCCGGTCCTTCTGGTTATATAACAGGCATCCTCCGTGTTCACGATCGTGACGTCGCGGATCTCGTTTGCGACGACCAGCTGGCGCTCCGACTGGTTCAGCACGGTCACATTTTCGCAGTTCTCCCTTATAACATTATGCCCTTCCTCATTTTTCATATAATCCGTCAGGATTTCCAGATTCCCGATATCCTTCCAGTAAAAGGACGCCTTCACCACAGAAACGCAGTCCGAGCGCTCAAAAACAGCCTTTTCAACCGAAACAGCCGGTATCGCTTCCATCAGTTCCCTCTCCAGAAGCACGACGCTTCTGTTCATCCTGACCTTCCGGCTGACCGCGAGACACGCCTGATACACGTCAGGAGCATATTTTCTGAGCTCATTCAAAAAATCGCCCGCCCGAAACAGAAAATTCCCGCTGTTCCAGAAATATCCGCCGTGCTCAAAGTATCTCTGCGCCGTCTCCTGATCCGGTTTTTCCCGGAATTCAAGCACACGCTCCCCCTCATGGCGGATATAGCCGTACCCGGTATGCGGGGACAGAACCTCCATGCCAAAAGTGACGAGCCGTCCCTGCTTTGCGAGCGCGCGTCCTCGCATGATCGTCTCTTTATACTCCGAACCTTCGATAATCTGATCAGCCGAGACGACAAAGACCAGCTCGGAAGGGTTCAGGCACATGCAGGCCAGCGCGATCGCCGGCGCCGTCTTGCGCCCTTCCTCCTCGAGAATGCAGCGGTATTTCAGCTCCTGGAATGCCTGCATCTGACCTTCCGCGATAAAGTGGCAGGAGGCATTCGTCGTGATCAGAAACTCATCACAAAACGGAATATTTCTCGCAACGGTCTCCTGCAGAAGCGAACGGTTCCTCTTGATCTGCATAAACTGCTTCGGATATTCCTCCCTTGAGAGAGGCCAGAGGCTGTTTCCCCTGCCTCCCGCCAGTATCAGACATTTCATCAGACACAATACTCCTTTATCAACCTGATTAATCCTGCCGCCCGCCTTCAAAAAAACTTTCCCCTGCGGCACGGCACTTAAAAGACTTCCCTTTATCCGATCTGCGCAAACGCAAGCAGAGCCGCCCTGAGCTTCTCCAGCTTTGCCGCGGAATCCTCAAGACTGTTCCCTCTGACGCCCATATAAAATTTGATCTTGGGTTCCGTCCCGGACGGCCTCGCGCAGCACCAGGAATTGTTTTCCAGCTTAAAATACAGCACATTCGATTTCGGAAGCCCCGTCGCGGTCACAGCGCCTGTCTGCAGGTTCTTCACCGTATCCGCATCGTAATCACGGAATTCGAGAACCTTAAGGCCTCCCAGCTCCTCCGGAATCTTCGCGCGCATATCCGCCATCATCTGCTGAATCTTCTCACCGCCGTCGATCCCCTTCAAGGTGACGGATTCCAGCCCCTCACGGAAATATCCGTACGTCTCATAAAGGCTGATCATCTGATCCCAGAGCGTACGGCCGTGGATCTTGCACCATGCAGCCGTCTCGCACAGAGCCATCACCGCGGCGACGGCATCCTTATCTCTCGCGTGCGTGCCGACGAGGCAGCCGTAGCTTTCCTCCATGCCGAACAGATATTCGTACGTATGCTGCTGCTCAAAGAATTTGATCTGCTCGCCGATATATTTGAATCCGGTCAGCACCTCGATCAGCTTCACCTGGTAATCCTGCGCGATCACATCCGCCATATCCGTGGTCACGATCGTCTTTACGAGGGCTCCGTTTGCGGGAAGCGTCCCGTTCTCCTTCTTTCTCGCAAGAATGTATTCCGCGATCACCATCCCGGACATATTTCCGGTAAACGACATGTATTCCCCTGTCGCGCTGTCTTTCGCGTACACGCCGAGACGATCCGCGTCCGGATCCGTGGCAAGCACAATATCCGCGTCCACCTCTTTTGCCAGAGCAAGCGCCAGCGCGAACGCCTTCGGATCCTCCGGATTCGGGTAGGAAACCGTCGGGAAATCACCGTCCGGCTTCTCCTGCTGCGGGACGACATAGACCTTTCGAAATCCCAGCTCCTTTAACACGCGCCTGACCGGAAGGTTGCCCGTTCCGTGGAGCGGCGTATATACGATCGTGATGTCATCCGCCGCCTTCTCGATCACCTCCGGATGGATGATCAGTTTTTTCAGCTCCGCGATATATCTGTCGTCAATCTCTTTTCCGATCACCTGATAAAGTCCCGCCGCCTTCGCGTCTTCCTTTTTCATCGTCTTTACGGAAGCGTAATCCGTCACAAGATTCACCTCCGCGATGATCTCCCTGTCCTTCGGATAAGTGATCTGCGCTCCGTCCTCCCAGTAAACTTTATATCCGTTGTACTCCGGAGGATTGTGGCTGGCAGTGATCACAATGCCCGCGATGCATCCGAGCGTCCGCAGCGCAAAGGACAGCTCCGGCGTCGGACGGAGCGAATCGAAAACGTAAGCTTTGATCCCGTTCGCCGCCATGCACAGGGCGGCCTCATCGGCAAACTCCGGGGACATATGGCGCGAATCAAAGGCGATCGCCACTCCTTTTTCCTGCCCGCCTTCCTTTCGGATAAAATTCGCAAGTCCCTGCGTGGCCTTTCTGACTGTGTAGATGTTCATGCGGTTCGTCCCCGCGCCGATCACGCCGCGCAGGCCTCCTGTGCCAAAGGACAGATCCCGGTAAAAGCGGTCCTCGATCTCCGCCTCGTTTGCCGCGATATTTTTAAGCTCCTCTTTTGTCTTCTCATCAAAATATCCGTCCGTACACCAGTACGTGTATCGTTCCCTGTAATCCATGTCAATTCTCCTTTACTTTCCGCCGCCAGTAATCAAGCGTCTCCTGCAGTGTCTGTTCCAGGGGGATCTCCGGAACCCACCCGGTGCAGTCTGTCAGCTTTGAAATATCCGCCTCAATGATTGGAATATCCACGGGCCGCAGCTTTTCCGGATCGACCTCCACGGAAATCTCCGTCTTTGCCATGGAAAGGATCTGAACAAGCAGCTCCCTGATCTCAATCGCTTTCCCGCTTCCGACATTGTAGGTCTCGCCCGGCACTCCGCGCTCCATCAGCATACTGTAGGCGCGCACCACATCGCGCACATCCGTAAAATCCCTCCTGGCGCCAAGATTTCCCACGCGGATGACCGGTTCCCTCTTTCCGGCCTCGATCTCCGCCGCCTGTCTGCAGAAATCGGCCGTCACAAACATCGGCGTCTGCGTCGGCCCGATATGATTGAACGCGCGGACCGACATAATGTCCATGCCGTAGGCATCCGCATAGATCTTTCCGATCAGATTCTGACAGACCTTGGTCGCCGCGTAGATGTTGCCCGGGCGAACCATATTCTGTTCGGATATCGGCGTTTCGCCGGGCAGGATATGTCCGTACTCCTCCCCGGATCCGATCAGCAGGATCCGCGGCTTATAATCGAGCGTGCGGACGGCATCCAGCATATTTACGCTTCCCTTGATATTTACGTCAATCGTAAGTCCCGGATTTTTCCAGGACACATAAACGGAGCTCTGGGCCGCCAGGTGAAAAATACAGTCAGGCCTCACCTGCTCCAAAAGCGTCTCAATCGCCGGCCTGTCCAGGATATTCAGATCCAGCACTTCGAATCCTTCCCCCGGAATCGTCTCCTGCGGCATCTTCGTGACCGCAATCTGGTACCCGTCTTTTTTCAGCTGGCGGATCAGATAGCCGCCCACAAATCCCGCTCCCCCGATAATCAATGCCTTCTTCATAGCTTTTCCTTTCTCAACGTTTATGCCCTGCAGGCAGCGCGCCTCCATAAATGAAAGCCGATGGCTCCGCGCTTTCAGCGGTCTCCGCTCTGCTTCGGCCGGTGCTAAGCAAACGTCCGCCGAACTTTCAGCACCTCGTCATCGCCGTCATCTGGAGCTTTCACAGCAAACGAGGCCTGCCGCGAAAGCGGTCCCGGCGGACCGCCTGCGTAACAGACCCGTTTGCTTTCTCCTATAACGCATTCACCTTAATCTCTTTTGCCACAAGCTCCATATCATTTTTCACCATGCGCTCCACAAGCTCAGAGAACGGGATCTCGCGCACCCACCCGAGCTTTTTCTCCGCCTTGGAAGGATCTCCAAGCAGCACATCCACTTCCGCCGGACGGAAGAAATTCTTATTGACTTTGACAATCACCTTGCCGGTCTCCTTGTCGGTTCCGATCTCATCAACGCCTTCTCCCGACCACGCAATGGAAATACCGACATGACCAAATGCCGTCTCAACAAACTCGCGCACGGTTCTCGTCTCGTTCGTGGCGATCACGTAATCGTCCGGCTCATCCTGCTGCAGCATCAGCCACATGGCCCGGACATAATCCTTCGAGTGGCCCCAGTCGCGCTTTGAATCCATGTTGCCCAGCTCAAGATGATCCTGAACGCCCTGCTTGATCCTCGCGACGGCATCCGTAATCTT
Source organism: uncultured Lachnospiraceae bacterium (assembly GCA_947594335.1). Classification (GTDB taxonomy): domain Bacteria; phylum Bacillota; class Clostridia; order Lachnospirales; family Lachnospiraceae; genus Choladousia. The sequence continues at coordinate 10,131 of CANQEC010000013.1, read as the reverse complement.
TCTTGTCACAAATTCCTTGCCGCGGCGCTCGCTCTCATGGTTAAACAAAATACCGCTGCAGGCAAACAGACCGTAGCTCTCTCTGTAATTTTTTGTGATCCAGTGGCCGTAGAGCTTGGCCACTCCGTAGGGGCTTCTCGGATAGAACGGCGTCGTCTCCTTCTGCGGCATCTCCTGAACAAGCCCAAACATCTCCGAGGTCGAAGCCTGATAGAAATGAGCCTCCGGCTTTACCGTGCGGATCGCCTCAAGCATATTTGTCACGCCGAGCGCATCGATATTCGCCGTGGCGAGCGGCTGTTCCCAGCTCGTGGCCACAAAAGACTGCGCCGCAAGATTGTAAACCTCGTCGGCCTGAGAAATTCTCATCGCGGTGATAAGGGAGATCGGATCCGTCATATCCGCGTAGATAAAATGGATCCTGTCCTTGATGTGATCCACATTGCCGTAATCCACAACGCTCTTTCTGCGCATGATCCCATATACTTCATAACCCTTTTCCAGAAGAAGCTCCGCCAGATAGGAGCCGTCCTGTCCGGTGATGCCTGTAATCAAAGCTCTTTTCATTGTACTCTCCTTTTATTTATATTTGTAAAAAAATCCCTGTTCAGATACATAGTCCGTTAAAGTATAACATTTTTTTCCCGTTTGGGCAACGCATAAGTTATCAGATATACTCGTCCCTGTTGCATATCTTCAGATTTTCGAGCACTTTTTTGATATCCCCGGCGCTGTCCTTCGCACAGATCAGCGTGGCATCCTCCGTGTCCACAATGATCATATCGTCAAGGCCGACCGTCGCGATCAGCTTCCTCTCTCCCTGGATAATGCAGTTGTGCGTATTGATCGTGATGATATTTCCGCTCACCACATTTCCCGACTCATTGGAACGCCTGATGCGCTCAACCGCCAGCCAGGAACCCACGTCGTCCCAGCCGAACGTCCCCGGAAGAATATAGATATTCTTCGCCTTCTCCATGATCCCGTAATCGACAGACTGCGGCTGCATCGCGCGAAATTCCTTCTCAAGAACCGCTTCCTCCTCGGCTGTCCCGACCGCTTCCGCGATTTTCATCAGCCTCTCGTACGTGTCCGGCAGATGCATCTGGATGTTTTTCAGGATCGTGGACACTTTCCAGGTAAACATGCCGCTGTTCCACAAATATTCTTCTGTCGCGATGTACTCCTTCGCAACCTCGATACTCGGCTTCTCAACAAAACGCTCTACCGCGTACGCCCTGCCCTCCGTCTTATCCGGATGGAACTTGATATATCCGTAGCCTGTCTCCGGGTAATCCGGCGTGATCCCGATCGTCACCAGGTTCTCGCCGTTTTCGGCAACCTCGCCGGCGTCCCTGAGAACGTTGAGAAACATATTATTGAACTTGATCAGATGATCCGACGGCAGCACATACATGATGGCGTCCTCATATTTTTTCGCGATATGCACGGCGCCAAGTCCGATGCAGGGAGCCGTATTGCGCCCCACCGGCTCACACAGAATATTCTTTTCCGGAAGCCCCGGAAGCTGCTCCATAACAAGGGAGCGGTAGTCCCTGTTCGTCGCGATATAGACATCTTCGATGTCCACAAGCGGACTGATGCGCTCCACGGTGAGCTGGATCATCGTCTTTCCGTCGTCCGTCAGTGAGAGAAACTGTTTCGGCAGATTCCTGCGGCTGCGCGGCCAGAAGCGCTCGCCGCGTCCGCCTGCCATGATAAGAGCTGTTTTTTTCATGAATGTATTACCCTCCAATTTTTCCATAGTGTCCATTGCATGGTGCAAAAATGCAGAGATATCGCCCTTTTGCAGCTGCACACCAGATTCTCCTTTTTTGTTCCTTTACTAATACGCATCCCACATATCCTGGATGTCACTTACGATTCTCTTCCAGGAGTATTTGTAATTTTCACGTTCAATATTTCCCTTATAATCTATACTGCCGAGATTTTCAAAAAATATCTCTATACATCCGCGAAGCGCATCCTCGTCAAATGCCGGAACAACATATCCTGTTTCATTTTCGGCAACCGCTTCTTTTAAACCTCCTGTATCCGTTACAATAACAGGCAGTCCAAAAAAATACGCGGCCTGAATAACACCGCTTGTCGTAGCACTGTCATATGGCAGAACCACCACATCAGACGCCATAAAATACGGTTCTACCTCAGAGTCCGGTATAAATTTATCACAGACAACTATATGCTGCAAAAGTCCCTTCTCCTGTATCTGGGCAAAGTACACTTCCCGGTCTTCATAAAAATCTCCGACAATGAGCAGTTTCACAGACGGATCTTTCTTCACAAGCTCCGGCATAATATTGATCAGATGATAAAGGCCTTTATATTTTCTTATAAATCCGAAAAAAAGAAGAACCCTGTCATTTTTCCCTAATCCGATTTTTTCCCGCGCCTGACTCCTGTTCATTCCTGTTTTTACAAAGGTTGAAACATTGGGACATGGAATTCTTCTGAAACAGACATCTTTATTCAGCAAATTCTTTAACAGGATTTCTTCTTTTTCCGAATGAACAAGATACATATGTCCTTTTTTCAAAACTCTTTTTGTGATCCATCGCGAAAAAGGAATGTTGTCATGTGGCAGTACATTATTACAGCAGATACATATTTTTATACTTTTATCCAGCAGCGATAAAATCCCGATATCTGTGAATACAAAATACGGATGCCACCAATGCACAATGACAAGATCCGGCATAAATTTATTAATGGCATTCGCTGTTTTTACATAACTGACCGGGTTGACCGTATTAATAATATAACTGACCTCCGAGTTTATATCAAACACGGTACTATAATCTTTCTGAGATTTCCCCGGATATAGTATGGAGGGATACATCAGGCTGAAAGACATGCTTTTTACTTCATAGCTCTTCTCGAGTTCTTTGATCAGCAGACTTCCATACTGAGAAATCCCTCCTCTATATGGATACACAGGACCTATTGTGACTATCTTTTTTAGTTCTTTATCCATAAACAACCTCTGTCAGAATCACTCTGCTATATGATATCTCAGCCTCTTGCATATCCAGGCTACATCTTCGCGTGTCAAAAGCGCATGTGTCGGAAGATTAATCCCGCGCGCAGCAATATTCTCACACACCGGACACTTCGCTTCCGGGTCAAAATACACCGGCATCTGATGCATCGGATAAAACAGAGGCCTTGTCTCAATATTATCTTTTTCCAGTCTAAGGATCAATTCATCTCTTGTTATCTTTGCTTTATCTTTCAGCAGCACTGAGAACATCCACCATACACTCTCTGCGCCCTCTGTTACATGCTGCAGTTCTACATAATCCTCCATACCATTTAATTCTTCCATATACCACGAGGCAACTTTTCGCCGCTGCGCAATATGAGTCTCAATATTTTCCAGCTGCGCCAGCCCGATCGCCGCCTCAATATTAGTCATCCGATAATTGTAACCCACCCGCGTGAACCAGTATCTGCGGTTCGGATCTTGTCCCTGTCCTTTTATAACACGCATTTGCTTCGCGAGTTCCTCATCATTCGTGACGATCATGCCGCCTTCTCCGGTCGTGATAATCTTATTGCCAAAAAAGCTGAATGTGGAAGCAATGCCAAAGTTTCCGGCTTTCTTTCCTTTGTAAACCGCGCCATGGCACTCGGCCGCATCTTCCAGAACAAAAAGATTATACTCTCTGGCTATATCCATAATCGGATCCATATCACACGGATTTCCATACAGATGAACAGGTATAATTCCTTTGGTCTTTGGGGTTATCTTACGTCTGATGTCCTCCGGATCTATATTCCAGGTATCCGCCAGTGAATCAGCAAAAACAGGCACAGCTCCGCAGTATCTGACAACATTTGCCGTAGAAATATACGTAAGAGAAGGGACAATAACCTCATCTCCAGGCTGCAGTCCCAGCGCAATTAACGGAACATGGAGAGCCACCGTACCATTACAACAGGAAACAGCTTCCTTAACCCCCATATAATCTGCAAATTCCTTTTCAAATTTACCGACATACTTCCCGGCTGATGATATCCATGTTGTGTCAATGCAGTCATCTACATATTTTTTCTCATTTCCTATAAAATTCGGAACCGCAACGGGTATACGTTTATTCATAATCTGTCCTCACAGCCTGTAAACAGGCATGCTTTTCCTTTCTGCACTTTTTGTCATAGCCTATCATACAAGATTATTTTTTTCAAGTTAAAACCGCTTTATTTTTCTGGCAGGCACTCCAACATATACTCCCGGCTCCCAGATATCAGAAATAACGACGCTGCCCGCCCCGATAATCACACCATCACATATGCTGATTTTATCAATAACTGTAGCTCCGGCTCCCAGAAACACATTTTCTCCTATTCTGCTTCTTCCGCATATCGCTGCATTTACACTGATATGGGAAAAAGCTCCAACGGAAACCTCATGCTCCACAACTGCACCCGTATTAATAATGCAGTTGCTTCCAATTTGCGCTTCCGGTCCCACATGTGCTGCATCCGATACAAAACAGCCACAGTCAATCTTTGAAAACTGACTGACATACGCCCGTTTCGAGATGACAGAAATATTATTCCGCACAAAAGCAGCAAGTCTCTGAGCGATTTCTTTTCTCTCCTGGTTGCTCCCCACAGCTATTATATACTTTTCGCCATCCAAAATCACAGTTTCATCAAATGGCAGCACAGGAAATTTCCCCGCAAGCAGATATTCTCCTTTCCTCGCATTTGGATCAGTGAATACAAGTTCAGCATCCGGCATATAGTCGAGCATAACATCCGCCACGCTCCTTGCATGACCTCCGCAGCCTATAATCCAAATTTTCTGCATAGACAATCCCCTCCCCGGCATTATTTTTCTGCGTTTTGAAAAATTATTTCCGTCCATACAGCAGAAGCCTCAGCGGCTTTATTCTGGCAGTTAGAACTGACAAAATTGTTGCCAGCACGGAAGCTGAAACAAAGATTGTAAATACCCTGAAGTACCCCTGCCCATATCCGATATTCAGGCAAAGACACTGACATAGATACATCTGGAGCGAATATTTTCCCCAGAAAGCCAACAACCCTCCGATTTTGATTCTGTCTGTAAGCACCGCAACATAGTAAATCATGCACAAAATAAATATCGTCAATACGAAAGAACCCAGTCCCGAAAGTCCCGTCCGTATATCCGTAAGTGGTATTCTGCAGCATATATAAACTGCTGCACAAAATAATGCAATGTACTTTATGACAGGAATGACAAAATCTCTGCATTCCGCAATCATATACCCGGCCGCAAACCAGAAAAGATACATTTTCAAGCGACCCAATCCCCAGTAATTCAGAGAAATTTTTTCAAGCAGAATATGTAAGAAAAATACCACAGCAATCCAGTAAATACTGCTGATCCGCCTGCCAAGCCAGATAATAAGCGTGCAGAAAAATACACACCACAAAAACCAGATGACATAATCAGGGTATTTCAGCAAAAGCTTTGTATACTCCAAAAAGTTGTCAGGGAAACTGATAAACGGCTTTATTCCAACAAAAGAAAAATTCCTTACTGCCCATATCAGATAATTCCAGACAACTGTAGGATAGATCAAACCAAAAAATTTATTCCGCAGCCGTCCTGCCAGAGCCTCCTGCTCATGCCTCTGATCAGATAACTGTAATGTATATCCGGAAAGAAGAATAAACAAAGGCATTTGATACAGTCTGATTAACCTGACACACAACAGAGTGTCGTAACCGTCTCCATACCCCCGCTGAAAGGAATGCCCTATGATCACCGTCAATACAGCTATACCTCTTATTATATCGATTTTTCTGTTTCTTTCCGTGCTTTTCATTCCTTATCTACCTCGCCGCATGACAAACATGATTGGCAGACACAGCATAATCCCAAAACCTGTCATCCTTTGCTGACCTTTTTCAATAAACATCCAAACAAGAATCCCAGAATATCCCCCAATATGTTGATCAGACGGTACACTACAAGTCCAAGCAGAATCATCTGGGGATCCACATTCTGCGGAACGAGAAAAGTCATAACAAATTCACGGATCCCAATTCCCCCAGGAGCACCCAGCATAATAAAACCCGCAATCCAAGACAAAATAAATGCTCCGATTATTATATGCAATTCGGACATTCCCGGCCTCATTCCAAGGACAAAAATCAGAGTCATTGCATAAAGTCCTGCATTAATCAATGTATTTACGACATAAAACAGGAAATTTATCAGAAAAACTCTCCAGTTTCTTTTATCTGTCAGAATCCTGAAATATCTTATCATAAGATCCCGTTTCTTCTTCCATAAAAGAAACAAAACAGCCGCAAAAATCAGTATCAGTGTCCCGTAAATAAAAATCTGCGTACTTCCGGCCAGGCTGCGAAGTTCACCCGCTATTTTAACAAATCCTTTAAAATAAAATACAAACCCCAGTACGCCGGCCGCCAGCAGATTTGTTATCACTTCAAAAAAAGTGGCAAGTCCGACATCGCTGTGCTTCAAATTCTCACGAACAGCCAGATCATTCCTTCCCACATACTGGAAAATATTTCCTGGCAGGTATTTTAAAAGATTGGCTCTCGCCATCACAAATATAACTGTCGGATAAAAAAGCTTTACCCCTGTGATCATACGGACATAATTTCCCCATGGCCAACCGATTGTCAAAATAACAATTCCATACAAGACGGATATTGCCGCTACCGCCATCCGGCTGCGGGCATGATTAAGAACACTATAATCAATATCCATATCCGCCATTTTTTTAATGATCAGCAGAATTGCCAGGACAGTCAGCAGATTGCCTGCCAATTTTAATAAATTTTTTTTATTTCTCATTTTCTTTCGTTTCTCCGTCGTAATCCAGTTTCCTGACATGATACTGAATATCTTCAAGCAATTTTCGATTCGCAGCAATGATATCCGCCTGCAATCCGACGATGAATGTCATCACACCTAAAATAATCAGCATGCTCGCAAGGATCAGCGACTGTATATGCCCGATCCCGTCTCCCGCGGCAAAAAGGATCAGAAACCGCACGCCGACCGCGGTTCCCGCAAGAACCAGAACCGCCCCGATCATACTGAAAAACTGCAGAGGCTTGTACATCATAAAGGCCCGCATGATCGTGAGCATGGATTTCTTCACATAGCCGAACATACTGCTGAACAATCTTGAAGGGCGCAGCTCCGCGTTTGTCCGGATCGGAACCGACGTCATCGGAATTTTCTCCCTGCCCGCCTGGACGATCGTCTCCAGCGTATATGTATATTCGTTCGTCACATTCAGGCGCATTGCCGCCTCGCGGCTGTAGGCCCGGAACCCGCTCGGCGCGTCCGGAATATCCGTCCGCGAAGCCTTCCTGACCACCCAGCTTCCAAAATGCTGCAGTTTTTTCTTCAGCGGCGAGAAATGCTCCGTCTGGTCGATCGGGCGGGCACCGATCACAATGTCTGCTTTTCCTTCCAGAATGGGCCTCACAAGTTTCTCAATATCCTGACCGCAGTACTGATTATCCGCATCTGTATTCACAATGATATCCGCGCCGTTTCTTAAGCATGCGTCAAGACCGGCCATAAATCCCCGCGCCAGTCCCTTGTTCTTCTTAAAACTGACAACGTGGTGTACGCCCCATTTTTTTGCAACCTCCACCGTGTTGTCCTGACTTCCGTCATTAATGATCAGATACTCAATCTCATCAATTCCCTCTATATGCTTCGGAAGTTCATTTAAAGCTATCTCAAGCGTTTCTTCCTCATTATAGCAGGGGATCTGAATGATCAGCTTCATCTCTTCATCCTTTCCCGGACTTTTCATCCGCCCATAAACCTTGTTTATCTTAGCTTATAAATTTTTATGAGCTACTTTCACTTAACTCCCGCCACTATAGGAGCCCCTTCCTGCACTATTACGCTCCATAGAAATCAGTATCGCTGATCTCTCTCCATTTCAAATACATCTCCTTATAATTATCTTTAATAAATTCTCTAATGAGCCGTATTTCTCTGTCCGTTAATCTCCCTTTCTTTTCAACTATTGTGTCACCATTGCTTTTTACAAAAAATTTAGCCGAACCCGCTTCCGTCAATTCTCTGTCACTTGCATGCACATGCATGGCCTCAATTATGCAGTGGGAGGTATAATACAAATAATATCCATATACTTTAAACTGATAGTATTTTGGCATATGCTATATCTCCATATATTTCTTGTTGCGATTATAATAATCTGTTACAATTACTATTTCAATATCATCCATATTGGTTTCAATCACATCCGCCTCTTTATTAATTACAGCGGCTCTGTTCGGATTATTCAGATTTAAAATCCGTATATTCTGCCCGGCTTTTGTAAAGGCATATCCATTTACAATCATGTCAGCATCATCTGCTACTTTTGCTATATCAGTCATAAACAATCCTCACTTTTTGAATCGGAGACAAAAAATCATCTGGATCCATATATAAATTTTCAAGTATTGGCACTAAATCAATATACTCCTCCACTTCACCTATTCCTTTATAAACGGCCATAACCACAATATATCCATGTTTCCATTCAACAATCCGCGTGTATTTTTCTAACTTTGATGATGTAGCGAATCTTATTATCTGATTATTAAAAGAAAATGAAGTGAATTGCTCGTTATTACTTAAAGTCGCCTCACCAGGCAAAATTCTCCTCCTCTCCTGACCTCCGTCATTAATGATCACTCAGCAGGGACCAGGGACTGTTTTTCAGTCTCTTCCTACCAGAATTTTCAATCTGGTATTACAGATAAGTTTTTGCAGTATAAACAGTTCAGCCATTACCAGGATTAAAATAATCCAATTGATCCCGGGCAGCACAGAACCTCCTGAAACTCTGTTAAGCACTGAGCGCGTCTCCAGAATTGCCCACTGGTTAAAACACAGATATATAATTGAATTTTTCCCAATTCCATTCAAATATCCGCCAAGTATACCAGGACCCGTAAAATGATCGATAAATCTCGCCAGATTCAGCAGGGATATTGTCATTCCCAAAGCATTCAGCCAGAACAGTGCCCAGTTGCCGTACGCCCCTACCCTGAGATTTATGTATCCGTTCTTCATGGAAAGAACGGAAAATACGGCAAAAACTAATATGCTCACAAAAAAGGGCAGTTTCGTAAGAATACTGAATTTTTCCCTCAGCAGTCTTCCGCCGTGGAACAGACCCACGCCAACCATTGCCGCTTCCAGGCCATACGGCAGCCTGAACTGTAAATATCCTGCCCATGCCATTCCAGCAGCCGATACCAGCACTATAAGCATCGTTCTGATCAGCTCCCGGTCAATTTTCTGAATCAGATGATACAGAACTTCACAGAAAAACAATGCAGTCAGAAACCATAAAGCTCCCGCTATAGCAGGACCGCCGTCAGCCGTATTCTCCCACAGGAAAATATACAGCAGCCTCCTGTCCACTCTCCCGATCTTTAAAAACCAGAGAGCCGTATAAAATATCCCAAAAACAATATATGGAACCAGCAGGGTTCTGAACCTCTTCTTCATAATCACAGGCAGGCTGCAGGGTTTATAGAAAAAGCCGGAAATCACAAAAAACAAAGGCATATGAAACGCATGAATATATTTGTCAAAAACTCCTCCAAACCCTATATGCCCCATGATCATCAAGACGATTCCGTATGCCCGCAGCAGATCGACATACCCCATCCTGCCAGTCTGTCTGTCATGATATTGTACATTCATCATAGTCTCCGTACACATGCAATCCATGTTTAATCTCTCTGGAAAATATCTCTTGTATACACTTTGTACATCACATCCTCAAGACAGCTGTCATACCGGTTCGCAATGATCGACTGACTCCTCTCCTTGAACTCCTCCAGATCATTCACAACCTGGCTGCCAAAGAATGTGCTGCCATCCGCGAGAGAAGGCTCGTACACGATCACCTTCGCCCCCTTCGCCTTGATTCTCTTCATGACTCCCTGGACGCTGCTCTGGCGGAAATTATCGGAATTTTTCTTCATCGCAAGCCGGTAAACTCCGATCGTTACCTGGCGTTCCCGTCCGCGCTCATACGTATTAAACGTTCCATAATCGTAATATCCCGCAAGCTGGAGGACACGGTCCGCGAT
>CANQEC010000012.1 GCA_947594335.1 uncultured Lachnospiraceae bacterium | reverse complement strand
TAATGGTGGAACAATCGGATTCCTGTGAACGCCATCGCGATCCCGTATTTATTGCAGCACGCGATCACATCCTCATCCCTGACGGAACCGCCCGGCTGCGCGATATACTTCACACCGCTCTTATGTGCGCGCTCGATGTTGTCCGGAAACGGGAAAAACGCGTCCGAACCGAGCGTCACATCCTGCATCTGATCAAGCCACGCGCGCTTCTCTTCCTCTGTAAAGACTTCCGGCTTCTCGGTGAACACCTTCTGCCACGCGCCGTCCGCGAGTACATCCATGTACTCGTTTCCAATGTAGACGTCGATCGCGTTGTCGCGCTCCGCGCGGGTAATTCCGTCCCCGAACGGCAGGTTCAGCACCTTCGGGCATTGACGGAGGAACCAGTTGTCCGCCTTCTGTCCCGCGAGACGCGTGCAGTGTACTCTCGACTGCTGCCCGGCTCCGATTCCGATCGCCTGTCCGCCCTTGACGTAGCAGACCGAGTTTGACTGCGTGTACTTCAGCGTGATCAGCGCGATCTTCAGATCCGTCATCGCTTCCTGCGGAATCTCCTTGTTCTCCGTGACCACATTCGCGAGCAGTTCCTCATCAATCTTCAGCTCCTGGCGGCCCTGCTCAAACGTGATGCCATAGACCTGCTTGTGCTCGATCGGCGCCGGCCTGTAATTCTCATCGATCTGAATCACGTTGTAATTTCCCTTTTTCTTCTGCTTCAGAAGCTCCAGTGCCTCCTCTGTATAGCCCGGAGCGATCACGCCGTCGGACACCTCGCGCTTGATCAGCAGCGCCGTGTCCCGGTCGCAGACGTCCGAAAGTGCAATAAAATCACCAAACGAAGACATCCGATCCGCGCCTCTCGCCCTCGCGTACGCGCAGGCAAGCGGGGAAAGTTCTCCCAGATCATCCACCCAGTAAATCTTCGCCAGCGTCTCTGTAAGCGGAAGTCCGACAGCCGCGCCCGCCGGGGACACATGCTTGAAGGAAGCCGCCGCCGGAAGGCCCGTCGCCTCCTTCAGCTCCCTGACAAGCTGCCAGCCGTTAAAAGCATCCAGAAAATTGATATAGCCCGGCCTCCCCGAAAGCACCTGGATCGGCAGCTCCTGCCCGCCTTCCATAAAAATGCGGGACGGCTTCTGATTCGGATTGCATCCGTATTTTAACTGTAATTCCTGCATACGCACCCTCCTTTTCCGGTTTTCTATTTATTCTTGTTCACGATCCTTGTCTCATACGTTCCGTCCGCGATATTGATATAGCGCACAAACAGAGAAACCTTATTGTCCTCATTCAGGCTGTTCCACAGCATGTCCGTAAACCCGTCAATCTCGTCCGGGATGTCCACCAGCTTCGGCTCTCCCTCAAAGCTCGGAAGCGGATTCCCATCGCATTTGTATGTGTGAATAAAATGCCCTTCCCCGGCCACACAATTCTCATATGCAAATGTGCAGCGGTTACATGCCGCCGGATTCCCGTTATTGCTCTTCAAGATCGACATCGCATAGCTGTACTTTCCGTTTTCGATATGCATGATCCCGGAAATACGCGGCGTGTAGTTCGGTCCGTCCGGCTCAAACTCACGGCTGCGCAGCGACTGTTCGAAGGTCAGCTGGCGGTCCATGCCCTCATAGATCGTATCTGTCTGGTCGCCGTTCGTCACGATCGTCTTGTTTCCAAGCACACGCACCGGCGCGTAAATGATCAGGCTGGGATCCTCAAGCTTCGACGGATCGAATGCCTGCGTCCGGATTCCCTCCCCGTCCTCTACAAAAACGCGGTTCCTGCTGTTGCTGCTCCTGCCCATGATAAAATACGCCGTCACAGCCTTTGTCCCATCCGCGGAGCGCCCGATTACAATGCCCCTGCCCGGATAACTGTTATTCTTCAGCTCCTGTTCCAAAGAAATCTTTTCCATGCGCGTTCTCTCCTTTTTTGTCTGTTTCAGTCTATGCTCTGCAATCATACAACGATTGCCGTTTTTTATCAATAAAATTCTTTCACGAAATCCTGTTTTGCTTACAGCTGCGGAGCATGTGCCCCGGCCGGGTCCGAACTGCAGCCGCGGGCGGCCTTGTTTTCCAACACAAAACGGATGCCCGCCGGACATCCGTTTTGCGCCGCATATGCAGCAGCGGCAGCTGTCTTATCTGTCTTTTCACATGGACAGACAACTGTTTATTTCTTCTTTACCGTCACCGTGATGACCACTTTCTTCTTGCCGGCCTTCACCGTGATCTTCGCCTTGCCGGCCTTCTTCGCGGTCAGCTTGCCCTTGCTGCTGACTGTCACAATCTTCTTGTTGGAAGAAGAGAATGTCACCTTGTCCGTACTTGTAAGCGGAGTCAAAGTTGTCTTCAGCGTCGTCTTCGCGCCCTTCTTCATGGTCAGCTTCTTGTTCTTGATCGTCTTCGTGCCGTCTTTCACGGTGAGTTTGGTCGTCGTCACCTTATTCTTCTGAACAGTAACCTTCACGGAAGCCTTCACACCGCTCTTTAAGGTGACTGTGATCGTCGCGGTTCCTTTCTTCTTGCCTGTGATCTTGCCCTTCTTGCTTACGGACGCGATCTTCGGCTTGCTGCTCTTCCAGGAAGCAATGGAATCACCCTTTGCCATCTGAGTAACCTTCACAGCCGTCGTCGATTTCTTCACCTGGAGCGGAAGCTTCTTGACATTCAGCTTGATAACTCCCGCAAGCTTCGCGACGCTTCTCGTCTCCGCCGCACCGCATACGCCGCAGGTACGCGTCTCAACGCCTTCCGCCACTGCCGTCGGCTCCGTGGTCAGCTTCCACTCGCCAAAGCTGTGTCCTGCTGCCGGAATCGCCTTTGTTCCAAGGACTGTGCCGCAGACCGAGCACTTCTGCGCCTGCTCGCCCGCCGCTGTGCAGGACGCCGCCTTTGTCGTCTCCCAAGCGCCGGGGGTGTGTCCCTTGGCCGGGATTGTCTCCGTTTTTGTCGTACCGCATACGCTGCACTTCGACGTTACGCTGCCGGCAGCTGTACAGGTCGCTTCCACTCTTGACGCCTGCGCGAAGCTGTGGCTGCAGATCGTGATTTCCGCATAATTCTCCGCATCAATGGTATTTCCATACCTGTCTCTCGTCGCCCTCACATAATAGCCGGCTTTTTCTGCTTTTCCTGCCTGCACGGCCGTCTGAGAAACCGTGAACGCGGTTCCGTCCGCATTGACCGTCAGCTTGTTCGGATTCTCCGCGATTATCTTAAAGTTTGTCTTTCCGCCGGATTCCTCGATTCCATCCTTGTGCGCCTTATCAAAGCGTTTCAGCTTCAGTCCCAGATCCGCAAGGCTGACCGTCTGTCCCGGTGTAACAATAAGGTCTTTCTTTGCCTCAATGACATGATAAGACGGAACAACGTAAAACCATATGACTCCATCCGCCACCGGCTCGCTTATTCCGGGGACACGAACCGATGCCAATACCCTATATTCAGGCCTGTCCTCATTTGCGTCAAAATCCGAAACCGTGGCCTTTCCTGTTGCTCTGTCCACCTGGAACCTCTCGTCGCCTTCTGTTTTTTCAAATTCCACACTGTACTGATCCGGCGTGAGTTTAACCTCCTGAACTTTTTCAGATTCAGAAGTAACCTTATATACTTCCGTGTTAACCGTAAAGGATGTTCCCGGCAGAATATTCTCCGTACCTGTACTGCTCGAAACATTCAGCGTATATTTCGCATCTTTTACGTAAAACAGATGCTCAAACAGCTGCTCACCCATTTCATCGTTTTCCACGGTCAGCTGTGCCAGCACAGTACCTTCCTTCTGCGCCGTAAGACGGATCGTCCCGTCCGCGTCTGTCTCTTTCCTCAAAATCCCGTTCGTATCAGGCTCGCCCGACGGGCTGTCGCTTTCCTCATCCCAGCCTATGATTTTGACGTCCGTGATCTTAAACGGAAGGGTCGCTCCTTCAGGATGCGCCGCGTCTTCCACGTAGCGGTACGTTATGCCTTTTTCATAGACCAGAGATTCGCCCGGTACATACTCTCCTTCGCCCCAGCTTTCCAGCTCGGGATGCTTGATCTCGATATACTGATCGCCGTAATCTTCTCCCATCACGGAAGCTGTCAGACGCAGATCACGATAATATTTCGGGCCGTCTTCTTCCTGATTATAATAGCCGCGGTCCTCCAGCCATTTCATAACTGCCTCACAGTTCAGCGACACGATGGCCGGGATTCCCTGCTCATTATTTTCAACCGTGTACTCCGAACCCTCTTCCAGCAGTTCAGAATTTTCATCGTCCCAGACAGTGATCTTAAATTCGGGTACCGCGATCGGCCCGTCAAGCCCGATTTCCGGCATGGATTCACGCTCCAGATTTTCCGTATTTGCCTCGATCTTCAGCGTATCCATTCCTTCCGTGTACATGCGGTCGCCGCCTGCCGGAATATCAAACCAGACATTGTAGTCCAGTCCTTCCAGATTGATATCCCTGCTTGCCGTTTCCCATTCTTCCCACGCGCCGTTTTCCTCATTCCAGAGGTAAGCGCAGATATATATATTTGTGCCGTCTCTTCTTCCTTCATTTCTTCTGATCGTAAAGGAACCGTCAGGAGCGCTCGCAAAGAAGCCGTCCTCCATGGTCTCTCCGCCGTCTCCGGTCACTTCGATTACACCAAGATCATAATCCCTTACCTCATATCTGACGTTTGTGACTTCCTCTTTTACCCCGTTCTCATTCACAAAAGATAAGGACGGCGTGAGCGTAAATTCCTCTCCCTCGGCCAGTCTGACCGTCGATGAGGACAGTCCTGTGTCAATGAGATAATCGTTCGCGCTTACATACGTATCAGTTTCCGCGACAACCTTTCCGTCCGCAACTGCCGATACAGTAATCCTTACTCCGCCGTTTCCTGTATTTTTGGCTTTTACGGTGCAGATGTACGGATCATTTGCATTCGGAGTGACCGTGATAACATCGTCTCCCCAGTCTCTTTCGCTCTTCCACTGTATCGTCACATTCTTCGGATTCGTTTCCGTCTGATAATCGTGATCATAATTTACTTCTGCTTTCAGGGTCATCTGTCCGCCCGGCTGAAGCCGCCCGTTGTTATCCGGACTGTTGGATATGTTTATATAGTATCCGGTGCATCTGATCGTAAATTTATGCTCAGCCGTTTTTCCGTCGATCGTCTGGTACGTTACGGTAACCTCAGCTGTTCCGATACTTTCGGCACGGACCACGTATGCCTGCTCCTCCGGAATGTATTCGCAGGTAAAGCAGTCGTCCCGCCCGTCAAGAATCTTAATGCTGACATCCTTTACCGGTACTTCTCTGTCAAATCCATCCGGATTGCTGCTGCTCTCTTCATGATAGTTTACCGTATTTCTGATCCATTCTTCCCATCCCGGCATTTCCGTCAAGGTTCCGTTCTGGTCAAACCAATACTCTCCTATCGTCTCGCGGACAGAATATTCCCACTCCGCATATCCGGCGTCTTTCCCGTTATAAAGGATATTCGCAACGACTCTGATCCGGCCTTCCTGTGCGCAGGTGAGCTCCGCTTTGTCCACAGACTTCTGTGTCACTGACGCTATCGTCGTCGGAACCCATTTGTCAGAATTTTCATCGTACTGCTCGACGCTCCAGTTCACTTTCAGTTTATCGTCCCTCAGAACGTCATCGATATTATTCAGAGAAAGCGCCCATGTCTCGCCTACAAAGAGATCTCTTCCGGGATTTTCACCTATCTCCGTCCAGTTATAATTTACCCAGAAATTAAATCCATACGTTAATTCTCCAAAGTCAGGGTCGCTCTTACGGGTCGCTTTGAGATCTATATAGCAGTGATTATCCTCTTCCTCTTTATAAGATTCCGCCGTGACCGTCAGGGCCGCGTTTCCTCCCTTTGTCAGAGTGAACTGCTCCTTCCCGTTCTTCCCATAGGTGTCATTGCCTTCCTCATCCGGATTGTAGACCCACTCAAACTCGATATCATTCAGAACCTCCGGCTCTTCCCCGTTTTCATAGTACACTACCTTCGGCTGTCCTTCATACTTCCAGCTCTGTCCCGGATATAACCACGCATTGGTCTCACCCAGATCTTCAAAAGTACAATATCCATTACGTACATAGATCGTATAACTCGCAGATATCGAAGTTCCTCCGACATTAACCGTCGCTGTAATATCCGCTTCCTTTTCGTCTGCGTCCTCCGCAGTCGTGACAATTGCGCTCCGCTCAAAAGACGCCAGATCATCCCGGCCGTCATCAGGTTCCACCGTCACGATTCCGTCATCCGAGCTCTCCCAGGACACCGTAAACTCATCAGCCTCAAGCTGTCTGTCGTTAGTCTGATCCCATACATCAACGATCAGGCCAAGCTGTCCGCCCGGATGAACATTTCCGGATCCGTCCTCGCGGTCGCTCCTGATATTAAGCTCGTACACGGGATCTTCCGCCGCCGGATCTGCGGTCTCTTCCATATCGAGCAGCTCAATCTCCAGCTCCTCCACAGCGTCCGCCTCCGGCTGCTCTTCCTCAGCTGCCGGCTCTGACGGTTCCTCCGCAACCGGCGCTTCCGGCTCCGAAATCTCTTCCGCGGCCGCATCTTCCTCGATGATCACCGCATCTTCCACAACAGACGGATCTTCCTGCACGGCCGCAGGATCCGCGACCGTTTCGCTCTGCCCTGTGATTTCCGCTTCTTCAACAACTGCGGCCACTTCTTCTTCCGCGGCCCAGCTGACAGGAACCGCGCCGAGTATCATCGCCGCTGATAACAGCAGCGCCAGCGCGCCTTTTGCCTTGTTTCTGAATTTTCGCATAAATATCCTCCTGTCTCTGCCCCAAAAGGCAGTTAATTGTAACAAAAATTTTACACCATATTTTCAATATTTTGGATGACTCTTTGTAGACTTTTACCTGCCGCCGAAAAACCCGCTTCACCGAAAAACGACAATATGCTATAATCCTGTAAAAGGTGACTCTTTGTAGACTTTTTATAAACACGGCAGCCGCCTGCAGAAAAAGGAGGGAGATTATGCGTCTGAATACCAAAACAACCGGACAGATGAACACTCTGATCCGGCGCTCGGAAAACTTTGAAAGCTTCGCGCAGGAAAATGCGGATTCATTTATAACTATGCGTTTTTCAGATTATCTGTACTATCTGCTTGAGGAGCGGAAAATGATTCCCGCCGATCTCGTGGAGAAAACTTCGATCGACCGTTCCTATATTTATCACATTATGTCGGGAAAGCGCAGGCCAAGCAGAGAGACTGTTCTTCTGATCTCTTTCGTCATGCGCCTGAACCTGGAGCAGATTCAGCTCCTTCTGCGCCTTGCAGGACGTCCGATCCTCTATCCGCGCTGCAGGGAGGACGCCGCCATTATCTTTTGTATTTATAAGAAAAAATCCCTCTCGGAGACAAACGATCTGCTCTGTTCCCTTGGATATCCTCCAATCGGGAAAAATTAGAGGTCATAAGAAAGGACGCCTGCCATGAGTGAAGAAGAGAAAAGACAGTTTCTGGAGACCTGGCAGCCTGATCTCCGCCTTTCCTTTCCCCTGCCGGACAGAATTACTTCCAGATATCTTCTTCTGTCCGTTTTCAGGGAGACCGAAAACAGCTGCACCTGCTTTGTCAGTTCAAAAGAAGACGGACGTCTCTTTATTTTGAAATGCTCCCGCACTTCTTCCCAGAATACGGCTCTGCGCGAATATAATATGCTGAAGCATCTGGAAGAGCTGAATCCTCCGCACAGCATTTATATTCCTCTGTTCATGGATTATTTTGAGGAAGGGGACATGGCCTGCCTGATCCGGGATTATCTGTACGGACATTCCCTCCGGGATTTTGTGGAAAACGCCCCCGACGACCGGCTGACCGAATCCCAGCTGAAGGAGTGCGCCCTGCAGCTTTGCGGCGCTCTTGATTTTCTCCATTCGCAGGATCCTCCCATCATACACCGCGACATCAAGCCCGACAATGTCATCATCGACCAGTACGGCCATTTTCGGCTGATCGATTTTGGCATCGCGCGCTATTACCGGAAAAACAGCAGCAGCGACACCAGCAACATGGGAAGCGAACGCTTTGCGGCGCCGGAACAGTTCGGTTACTCGCAGACCGATGCCCGCAGCGACATCTATTCCCTCGGCGTCCTGCTTTTGTACGGCGCTACCTGCGAATACGAACCGGAAAAGCTGGACTACTCCGACCTCTCCGCCGATCTGAAAAAGATCATCCGAAAATGCCTGCATTTCGCGCCCGAAAACCGTTACCAGAACGCGGCGGAGCTTCGCCGTGATCTGGAAAAAGCTGGCAGCGGCTCACTTCGCAGACAGAAAAGAAACTGGTTTCTCAAAGGCTCCCTGTGCGGAGCTCTGCTTACAGCCTTGCTCGCGTTTTCTGTATATTTCCTGATTCTTCCAGGTCCGCTTCCTGGCTCTTTATCTGGCTCTTTATCTGGCTCTTTATCTGGCTCTTTATCTGGCTCTTTATCTGGCTCTTTATCTGAACCGAAAGACGCGGAGGATCCGGGAAAATTTCGGACGGAGACGGATTTGCCGCCGGATGAACTTCGGACCGGGACGGATTTGCCGCCGGATGACGCTTATATGACGGAAACGGATGATATCTACATCTTCCGGGAACCTTTGATCGAACGCGCCGCCCGCGTATGTCTGAACAAAAAAGAAGGGGAACCTGTCACCGTACGCGACCTGCGCGGGATCTCTTTCATCGGTCTTTACGAGAACAAAATACTTTCCTTTTTTAATGATATCCGGTATTCCGGCGGGATCCCTTATCTCAGTCCGGAGGATATCTATGATCCGGATAATATTCTTCCAAATAAGCTTTCCACGCTGGAAGATCTGACTGCCATGCCGAATCTCAGAGAACTGTCACTTTGCAGTATCGAGCTTAGCAGCCTGGAAGGCCTCGACCAGATGGATCTGACCTCGCTTGCCCTTGTCGGCGTCAATCTAACGGATTACGAGGCGGTTTCCTCCCAGGAAAACCTGGAGAACCTGGCCATTATACCGAAAGTTCCCTATCATATCCTTGATCTGTCGTTTCTTCCGAAACTGCAGAAGCTGTCCAGTTTGTACGTGTGCAATGTGGAGTTTTGCAATGGATGTGATTTTCTTTCCGAAATGCCCGCCCTGCAGAACCTTACAGCCTCCGCACCGTCTAATGATCTGGTTGCAGCCCTCAAAAAATCCACGATCAGAAATCTGGTACTGTGGTGTCCGTATTTTCCAGGGGATACCCCGCCCCTGACCGCGCTGTCCGGATGTACGTCGCTTGAGGAGATTTCTGTTTTCCTTGGCCCTGACTCCGATTACACCATTTATCTGGATGAGGAAACGCCCACTGACCTTCCAAATCTGCGAAAGCTGATACTGAGCGGTTATTATTTCAGAGATTTCGGGTGCCTGACCCCGCTGGAGAATTTGGAAGATCTCGATTTTGTCGGTTACAGCGACGCTTCCTTCATGCTGGACTGCCGAAACCTCGATCAGCTTCCTTCTCTGAAGCAGATTTTCTGCAATCAGGAAATTGTTGAAATGCTGGAAGAATATTATCCGAAACGATCCTTTGAATTGATTTCATTTTAAAAAGGAGCTGCACACTGGTTTTCAGTGCTGCAGCTCCATGATCACATTATTCAATTTTATTTTCTATATTCAATTGTATAATATCGGAGAGCAATCTTCCTGCTTTTTGTTTTTCTTATTCCTATCGCGATGCACGGTTCGTCCGTTCAATTCGTGATAGGATTATTTTTTATGCCATGTGGATATCTGACAGGTCTCATCATCTGCCTCTTTCGCAGATCCTCTTAATTTGCGATCCATCGCCGCAAGTAAATTTGCTGTTCTTCTGACAGCTTTTTGACGCTGCTCTTCTCCGGCAGCTCTTTCATCGGCTGCTTTTCTCTGACGGCTTCATCTGGAAATCCGTCCCTCTTCGCGTCAGTCTCTTTTAATCTGAACGCTTTTTCGCAGCTCTCTTTCGACTGCTCTTTCTAATCATCCTTTTTCTGGATGTTTCCCGATAACCTGTTATCCGGACTCTTCTGACAGTCGCTCGTTTGCTTGCTGCTCTTCTCTGACAACTCTTTTTATCGGTTGTTCTTCTCTGGCAGCTTTCGCTGGCTGCTCTCTTCTGACAGCCTTTTTATTGGCTGTTCCTTTCTGACAGTCCCTTTACTGACTATATTCTCTGACAGCAGCTCTTCTTTTATCGGCTGTTTCTCTGACAGCCCTCCATATACCTGTCCACATCACTCGGATTCTCTGGCTTGTGTGCATTGCACAGCCTTTGTCCGACAGCAGCTTCCATTCTCTCGCTGCTCTTCAAAACCAAGGATAAATGCACTTTATCATCAGATTCTTTCTGCTCTCTCCGATTATCGTTTCCATACGATCACTCGAATCAGTTCTGATAAAGGTCTTTCTCGCAGGATTCATTTATCCTTCCACATACAGCGGCAAAATCTCGTACCTCTGTGTCCATGGGAATCGACCTCCTGTCCTCTCTATTCATTGTCTATAGGAAATCTATAGGAACAACAAATGTTTTGTTGATGGTTATATGATAGCAGAAGCGCTCTTATTTGTCAACACTTTTTTCAAATTTTTTCGAAATTATTATTTTTCAGAAAAATATCTCCCTTATTCATGTTTAAATTTTTCGAATAATATATATAATTCAGAAAATTTTGACAATTCAAATTCCCATGCTGTGCAGGGGCAAACAAACGCGGTGCTTTGTGGAAATGCATCCGTGATTGCGATTCAAATTCTCCTGCCGCGCAGGGGCAGACAACGATGTCGTATTTATCCCCTCCCATTTACATCACCGCAAATTTCCGCAGGACCTTCTCCAGCACGCCATCCGGAGCGCCATATTTCACAGTAAGCACCCTTGTAAGATCCATACTTATAACGCCGATGATCGATTTTGCATCAACAGTCATCCGGTACGGCCTGTCGGCAGGAGCAGATACCGGCGTATCCTTATCGGACAGCCCGGAGGCCGGGTCGCGGAACTCCGAAACAACTCCCACATCAAAATCACATTTTTCGGCAGCACGCACAAACTCACATACATCATCCACCGTTCTCAGCCTGATCCTTTTTTCCAGCATGAAATCATCTCCTCCGTCCATAATCACCCTGTTCTGCCGCCTGGCGGCACAGGAAAAACTCTTTATGGTGATTATTGACAAATTCCCGAAAAAAATACAGATATCAGGCCAGCGGCGCCAAAATTCTGGACTTTGTCCGGCACACATTTACTGCTGACCGGATCCTTCCGTCATCCATTTTCTGAACCTGAGCGGCCAGAACTGCATCTGCAGGCGCGGATTCTCCCTCTCACAAATGGAAATGCTGCCGCAAAATCCTCTCCAGAGAAGCTGGACTTCCTCCTCGCTCAAGGTTTCCTTCCACCTTTTTTCTCCGGGGGATCCGGCGGCAGTTACACTGCTCTCTTTGTACTGCCTGGGCAGCTCCTTCCAGGCCCCGCGCCAGATAAACCACTGCCGCCGCGCCGCATGGACCAGGCATTCTCCTGAGTGATGATCATAGATCAGAAAATTTTCATTTGGAAACCTGTCGGAGAAATACCCGCCAAGCAGCGGCAGTACCTGATTTTCCGCCTCAATTTCAGAAAACAGCACGCCCTTTTCCACTTCCCTGAACCGCACGAATCCTTCATATCTGTGGGCTTCATTGTACACCCGCCGCGAAAGCTCAAAAACCCGGGAGGCG
Source organism: uncultured Lachnospiraceae bacterium (assembly GCA_947594335.1). Lineage (GTDB taxonomy): Bacteria > Bacillota > Clostridia > Lachnospirales > Lachnospiraceae > Choladousia. The sequence goes on along the minus strand of CANQEC010000012.1, from coordinate 8,955 downwards.
TTTTTATCCTGCAGTTTCTCAAGGAGATGGCGGGCGGTACGGGAATCCGTATGGCGGGACAGTCCAACCGCCAGCACCCGGTAAATGCAGTCGGCTTTCTCCAAAGCATTCGCCAGCGCTGCGCAGTAAATCATCTCATAAGACCGCGTCCCCATTTTTCTCCTTATTGTGTCCGCCACTTTCCGCGCCTTCTCTCCATCAGTCCTCACATTCCTGTACTCGGCAAACAGTTCGAGATTCGCGGGTCCTTCAACACGCAGAGCAACATTCGCATGACCGAGGCGGCTTGCCCATGCATCATACACTCCGGTGAAAATTCCATCCACACAGTTCTCGCACACATAAATTACCATCCGCGCATTCTCCTTCTGTCATGACAAATCCGTCTCATTTTCCGCCGTATTTTTAGAAAATCCAAAACTTACCCGCAAATCTTTTTCTTTGCTATTTCTGACGCTTTCCGAACCAATTCTCACAATCCTACCAGCTTCAGCTCCTGCGGCACTCATCGCTGCTCATTGCAAGCACCTGATCCTCACAACCCCGCCAGCTTCAGCTCCTGCGGCACCCTTTGCTGCTCACTGTGAGTACCTGATCCTCACAACCCTGACAGCTTCAGCTCCTGCGGCACCGCTCCCCACACCTGTCCGTCATCAAACAGAGAGAGCTGCCTGTACGTCACTGTCTCCGCAGGGCGGCGTTCACGCGTCCCAAGCAGATTTCTCAAAATAAAATCCTCCTCGACCCGCAGCGGATACATCTGCCGGCCCTCGCATGTGATAAAGTAAACCGCTCTTTTCAGCACGACTCCCGCCTTTTTCAGAGCCGGAAAATCCAGCGCTCCATGGCGCCGCGCCTGCACAATGCGGCGCGCGGATTTCGGCCCGATCCCCGGTACGCGCAACAGCGTATAATAATCCGCCTGATTGATCTCCACCGGAAAATTTTCCAGATGAGACAAAGCCCAGTCGCACTTCGGGTCAAGCGCGGCATTGAAATTCGGATGAGATTCGCTTAAGAGTTCCCCCGCCGTAAACCCATAAAACCGCATCAGCCAGTCCGCCTGATACAGCCGATGCTCCCGCAGAAGCGGAGGCCCGTCCGGCAGGGCAGGCAGAAGAGCATCCTGGTTCACCTGTACAAACGCAGAAAAGAATACTCGCTTCAGATCAAACTTGCGGTACAGAGACTCCGCCACTGAAATAATCTGAAAATCACTCTCCGGCGTCGCCCCGATGATTATCTGCGTACTCTGTCCGCCCGGAACAAAACGGGGCGCGTTCCGATACAGAACAAGCTCCTTTTTATTTTCATTTCTGCGCAGCTGCACCTGGCGCATCGGCGTCAAAATTTTTTCCCTGGTTTTATGCGGGGCGAGTTTCCGAAGACTCTCCGCCGTCGGAAGCTCCAGATTCACACTCATGCGATCCGCGAGAAAGCCTGTCTTTTCGATCAGCTCCTGCGAGGCCCCGGGAATAGCCTTCACATGAATATAGCCTTCGAAATGATACCGGCTGCGCAGACGATACAATGTCTGATAGAGCAGCTCCATTGTATAATTCGGATTTTTCAGAATCCCGGAGCTTAGGAAAAGTCCTTCGATGTAATTTCTCCGGTAAAATTCGATCGTCAGGCGGCATACCTCATCCGGCGTAAACGACGCGCGGACAATATCATTCGAACTGCGGTTCAGACAGTAACGGCAGTCGAAAACACACTCATTCGTAAACAAAATTTTCAAAAGCGAGATGCAGCGTCCGTCCGCCGAAAAGCTGTGACAGATGCCTGGAGCCGTGCAGTTTCCCATTCCGCGGCCGCTTCCGGATCTCTCCACTCCGCTTGAAGTGCAGGCCACATCGTACTTGGCCGCATCTGATAAAATCCTCAGCTTCTGATACAAACCCATTTCCTGCGTGATCTTCATAATCTTCCGGCCCGCTTTCCCGATCAGAAAACGGATCGTCCCTCCCCTGCCCCTGTAATCGAACATATGTTCTTTTTTTGATCATAGCACATATGTTTGGATTTTTCAACTGGTTTTTAATTGGACACAGGATAAACGCATGGGTAAATAATTTATGAGCAAAAATATCCGTGTATCCATTATAATATAATAAAAGGAAGCAGTGCCTGAGTATGCTGAGCAGAATTAAAGTCAAACTGGAATACTACGTGAACACGACCGATTATCAGACTATCAAGCTCCATAATTGATCTGATTTTTCTGATAAAAATTCAGAGCAGGCAGGATCCGAATGAATCCTGCCTGCCCCTGTTTAAAACTGCCCCGTGCCGGTATATCTGACTAAAAAACGGATAACTGTTTCCCGGCAGCACTCTCTCTTCCTGCCCCATAAGGGCATTCTCATCATTATAAGAAACACTTTTTTCAATTCCTCTAGGGCTGTATCTCACGCACGGATCATAAGTTCTTTATCTGCATTCGCAGAAACATGAGCTCCTTCTCTGCCTCACGCAGCTTCTTCTCCGCCACATCTGCCCGGTTCCTCTCCCTTGCTGTATTTACCCGTTCTTCTTTTCGTCCTTCCTCTCGTCCTTCCTCTCGTCCTTCCTCTCTCCCTTCTCTTCTCCCTTCCTCTTTAATCCTGTCCATTATCTCACACATGATCTTCTGTCCTCCTTCTTCTTTCTTCAGATATCTCACTCTCTCCGATAATGCTCCCTGACTCATGTCCTCCGGATCCGCTGTCAGGAAATATCTCATCAGCTTTGCCGTCTCCGTCCCGTCATCTACCGCCGCATTCACATACAGGATATGCTCTCCATCCTCATACTCTTTCTTTTCCCTGCTTTTTCCTCTCTCTTCTTTCATCCCACGCTTCGCAGGCTTTGGGACTGATATCTCCTCCTCTGCCGCTGTATGCCGCACCTATCCTGACCCGGACTGGCGCCTTTAGGGACAGACAGAAAAGAAAGATTCTCTGCTCCCATTATAACCACAGCGTTCTTTTTCATCAAGTATTTTTTATTTATAGTATCTAATTATTTTTTATATGCTGTATTATTCTGGATTAATTCTGTTTATGCATTGATTTTAGAATTTTAGAATGTCACTGGATATGTTTAATGTTTCTTAATTCTATCACAGATATCCTGAAATGTCCACACTTTTTCTAAAAAAATCCGGAGAACCCTCTGATTTCAGAAAGTTCCCCGGATCTTGACGTACTTTACAAGCTTTTTTGTTTTCTCTTTTTCTATTAATGCTCCCAACTTTAAACAGGCGCTCCATACCCGGCTGCCTTTTCGCCGGCGCATCGCTCATTCTGTAAGAATCAGGTTCTCTTTATCCTTTCACACCGCCCGCTGTCATACCTTCGATGAAATACCGCTGGAAGCATACGAACAGAATCAGGATCGGGATAATCGCAAAGCAGGAACCCGCAATCAATATATCATAATTGTTGCCATATGGGGAGAGAAGACTCTGCAGACCAACCGGCAGCGTGATCTTGTCGATCTTGTTGATAACGATCATCGGCCACAGGAAATTGTTCCAGCTCTGCATGCCCTGATAAATACCCATCGCGGCAAACGACGGTTTCATCAGAGGAACCATGATCTTAAAGAAAATCCCGTATTCTGTACAGCCATCCACGCGCGCCGCATCCAGAAATTCCTTTGAGATACCGGAAAGGTACTGCCGGAAGAAAAAGATCAGCATCGGGATGACCAGATAGGGAAGCATAATGCCCCACATGCTGTTGATCAGCTTCATCTTTGTAATCAGACGATACAGCGGGAGCAGGATAACCTCCGTCGGCACCATCATTACGAGCAGCACACAGACAAAGGCCACGTTCTTTCCTTTAAACTCATACATCGCGAATCCATAGCCCACGCACGCGCTCAGAAACAGCGCCAGCGCCACCTGGATCACGGTGATGATCAGACTGTTTTTATACCAGGTAAAATACGCGTTCTGCCCGCTGAACAGCATCTTATATTCATTCAGATTGGCACTTGCCCAGTCAATACTGAAATTCAGACCATAGCGCATCAGGTCAGAACCGGGACGCAGAGAGGAGACCGCAAGCAGCGCCAGCGGAAGCAGCGTGATGATCGCCACAATCGTGAAAAAGATAAACAGGCAAACAGAATATATTCGATTCTTTCTAACCATAACTTACTGCTCCTTTCCTCCGAGTGTGCCATTGACGCGCAGCTGGATCAGATTTACCACCAGCACGATCGCCAGGAAGACCACACCGATCGCGCTCGCAATGCCGAGCTGATTCTGAGTGAATCCCATGCGGTAGAGCATACCTACCAGCGTGGTTCCGACATTGTTCGGAGAATTGTTGCCGTTGAACAACATGAATGATTCTGAGAACATGGACATGCCGCCGAAAATAGAGATCGTCAGGACATAGATCGTCGTCGGCTTCAGAAGCGGAATCGTGATATAAAGCATTTTCTGCCAGGAATTTGCGCCATCTATGGACGCGCACTCATACAGATCCTCCGGAATCTGCTGCAGGCCCGACAGATAATACATCATGTTCACACCGGTCCAGCGCCACAGGCAGATAAAGAACAGCGCCAGCCACACGGTGCCGGGTCTTCTCAGCCAGACGAGCGGTCCCACACCGAACGCTCCCACCACCTGATTCATGAAAGAACCTTCCAGTTCTCCAAACATCAGACGGAAAACAACACCGGCCACAACGACGGAAGTCAGCGCCGGGACAAACAGGATACTTCGAAACGTTGCCTTTGCCCTCATGTTCTTGCTGTTTAGAAGGGCCGCAAGAATCATCGGGAGAGGAATCATGAGCGCACAGCTTACAATCGTGTAAAAGATACTGTTCTTAAGGCTCTTGATAAAAACGGCATTCTTTAGAATCCGGTAATTTTCCACACCAATAAACGACGTATTCGCACCTGCAACATTCTGGAAGCTCATAATGATCATATTGACAATGGAATACGCGAAAAAGACCAAAAACGTAATCACAAAAGGAGCGATAAACACATAGGGCGCCACCTTCTGCGAATATAGAAACTTCTTAAAAGCGCTTTCTTTTTTCATGAGATCCTCCTCTACTTGTCTTGAATACAGATTTATCTCACGAGAGAACACAAACTTCCATAAACTGGAAAGAGCACCCCGGGAACAATCCCTCCCGCAGCGCTCTTTCCCATCATGTCATCAATCTATTTTATTTCAATGCAGATTAATAGATAATCGTATCCTGCTCGTTCTGCAGCAGCTCCATCGCATCCTGATCCGGCGAGAACTCAAACGCATTCGAGTAGGTCGTGGATACCAGAACACTGTATGTTGCAGAATATGTTCCGGAGATATCCGGTGCCGTCAGATCCGTGCCGTTCTTCTTCAGAATATCAAACGGATTGGTCTGGAAATATGCAAGGAACTTGTTGTCCGGATTCTCGGTGATCTCCGGATCATCCCACAGTTCTGTACGGATCGGGTCGAAGCCAAGGATATTCCACTCGTAAGCATTGCCCTCTGCGGAAAGCTTCGCAAATGCCAGGAATTCCTTCGCAAGCTCTTCGTTCTCGGTTCCCTTGATAACGGAAGAACCGGTACCGCCCTGAAGAACCTCACGTGTATCGCCTTCGTTCCAGACCGGGATCTCATAGATCGCCATCTTGCCGGCCAGATCCGGGCAATAGTCTGTGAATCTTCCCATGTACCACAGCGGCATTGCGACAGAAGCTACATCACCCGCGTTCAGATGGCCGTACCACTCTTCTGTGTGGAAGCCGCCGCCCGGAGCGATCTCACAGATGCCAAGGTTGATCATCTCTCTGATGTAGTTGATTACATCCGCATGATCCTGCGTTGCAATGTTCGGATTGCCGTCCTCGTCCACATACTGTCCGCCCTTCTCCAGAAGCATCAGCTGCGGGAGGAAGAGGTCCGCCGTCTCAACTGCGCACATCGGCTTGCCGGTCGCTTCAAGGACCTTCTTGCCTGCCTCTACATAGTCATCCCATGTAACGATCTCCGCCGGATCTACGCCCGCCTCGTTCATAATGTCCATGTTGTAGTAGCATACGCTTGCGCCAAGGTGGAAGTCGATGCCGTAGACATTGCCTTCCTTGTCGCCGTACATCTCGATACGGGACATAACGACGTCATCCTTATACGGCTCCACCACTTCGTTCAGCGGAAGCAGATAACCGTCCTTCAGGAAGGAGCCATAGTATCCGATCTCGATATCAGCCATATCCGGAGCACCCTCGCCGTTCTGGCAGGCCACCAGAAGCTTGCTGTGCAGGGAATGTGACTCGCCTGTCGTGACTGTCAGGTTGATCGGCTTGTCCGGATTCTGCTCATTCCAGATATCCGCCATCTCTGTCCAGAAGCCTACATGCAGCTCCTGGAATGTCCAGAATTCCATCTCGGTTCCGCCGTCCACAAAGGTATTGGTTCCCTGTGTGGAAGCATCCTCAGCGTTCACCGCAACCGCACCGCAAAATGCCAGGGAAAGCACCAGCGCCGCAGCAGCAGCATTTTTAAATGCCTTCTTCATTTTCGTAATCGTCTCCTTTCACTATGATTCACTTTGGTTAACGATAATCAAATCTTATCACCCTTCTTTTTATTTGTCAATATTTTTCTATAATTTGTTTTTTACATTTCAGATTTTGGCAATTATCACAGAAAGCTCTCTGTCCGGTTCGTCAAATTGCTAAAATGCTGTTTTTCAATTTTCCCCTCCGTTTTCCTGCGGCTCCCGTTTTGCTCCCTTTTGCAGATGCTCAGATTCTGATTCACCAAATTCATGCACCCATGTATTTTCAGCCTGCATACTGCCTGTTTAAATGCTTTTGCAGACGCGCAGGTCCTGATTCACCAAGTTCATGCACTCATGTATTTTCAGCCTGCATACTGCCTGTTTAAATGCTTTTGCAGACACACAGACCCTCATTCGCCGCATTATACACCTGTATATTTTCAGCTTGCATATTGCCTGCTTAAATGCTATTATAATAAGACTGAGCAACTTAAATAAAGTAAGACATGTCCGCGCCGCGGACACTTCCATGAAATAAGCCCGCGGACTGCTTTGCGCAAAACCGTGCGGAAAACAACACACAGGAGAAACATTTCAATGCCACAGAAAAAGCAGCGCATCACTTTAAAGGATATTGCAAACGAATGCGGTTATTCCGTAAATACGGTGTCCCGCGCACTCCGCAACGACACACGGCTGCCGGCCGGCACCTTAAGTAAAATCCAGGAAGCGGCCGACAGGCTCGGCTATGTGCGCAATGCCCTTGCCTCATCCCTCCGCTCCGGGAAAAGCCATATCATCGCTGCTATTGTAGACAACATTCAGAACCCCTATTACTCCTCCATCGTCAGCCATCTGGATCTCCGCCTGCGGGAAGCCGGATACAGCCTGATGATCCTCAGCAGCCAGGTGAGCCAGAAACTTGCCGGGAAGCAGGTGAGCAATACGCTGGGTCAGGAGATGATAAACGTGGCTATCTCGCACAGAGTGGACGGGATCGTATTTTTCCCGTACACTACGTTTTCCGAACTGGCGCAGCATATCGAGGAAAATCACATCCCCTTTGTACAGATCGGGCGTGAAATTTGCGGGCTTGAAGCGGACGTCGTCCGCTGCGACGATTATGCGGGAGGGCGGCTCGCCGGAAATGAGCTTGTGAAGCTGGGGCACCGCCGTTTTCTTTATATCGCCGGAGAGCCGTTTATCAGCTCTCAGACAGATCGTCAGAAGGGATTTATCGACGCCGTCACCGAGAGCGGCATTCCTGCCCAGAATATCCGCATCGTCTCCCCCGGGGACATGATGCGCGCCATGCAGGAAAACTCCGTCATGAAGCTGCTCACGCCCATCGACTATACCGCCGTCTTTTCCTTTAACGACTATATGGCGTATCCTGTGATTCACCACCTGCAGGAAGCAGGCTTTTGCATACCGGAAGATATCTCGATCATCGGCTTTGATAACCTGAATCAGTACATCCCCTATGCGTCACCGCTCTCCAGCATTGCGAATCCGCCGGATTTTTCCTTTTCGGATATCGTCACAGACCTGCTCTTAAGCCGGATCGAGGATCCTTCGCTCCCCGCGCGGCCGAGGATTTCCCCGGTGATGCTCTATGACCATAAGACGCACGGCCCGTGCAAAAAGCCGCGGTGAAGCGGCGGTTTCCTGCGTGCTGCGCAGATTTTCCATGCCTGGGCTGCGCATATGGAAAAAGCCGCGGTCCCTGCGGATCACGGCTCCTGTACATCCCTGTTCAATTTATCGCTGCAATCATAATCATACTGCTCCAGGCTGCAGGCCGGACAAAAAATCCTCTGCCGCCGGTTATCAGCTACTGATGCGTTTCAATATATTTACGCCTCAAGTGCTTCAAGGAACGCATTCAGTCTGGTAAGAAGCAGATCGACATCAATGCCATGCACCATAGCCGCCTCTTCAAGCGACTCCATCTGAGAAGACGGACATCCGACACAATGCATTCCGCCTGCCATCAAAACAGGAGCAAGTCCCTGATTAATCTGAAGAATCTGACCGATCAGCATATCCTTTGTAATTTTTGTTGCCATAGGAAAAATACCTCCTTTATTTATTCTCCCGCTATTATAATACGATTCATATTATATTGCAAGACGGCAATCACCCTCAATTGCCGATGTTCCGCATGGTACATCCGACCGATTCTGTTATATGCTCCCATCCAAAAAATATCCTTGCATAATTAGCCTTTCTGTATTAAAATAGGGCGGAAGGTTCCCGATAGGGGACGTAAATAACTATATAAGAAGGAGGAACTTATTATGGCATATGTAATCTCTGATGAGTGTGTAGCTTGCGGCACATGCGCAGAAGAATGTCCGGCAGATGCGATCAGCGAAGGCGATGGAAAGTATGTTATCGATCCGGATGCCTGCCTTGACTGCGGCACATGTGAAGGTGTCTGTCC